>JAMWBX010000271.1 GCA_023818725.1 Candidatus Omnitrophota bacterium | reverse complement strand
AATCATTTTTTTGAAATAGCCACTAGTTGAGAAATCTTTTCCTTCCAGAATTCCTTTTCCTGCCTGCTTGCGTGGTCAATAATCAACACGCCATTAAGATGGTCTATCTCATGGGCAAAGCATCTGGCGAGGATGTCGCTTGCTTCAATTGTGATTGATTTCCCTGAGTCTGTGTACCCTTTCACAACAACCCTTTTTGGCCTTGGGATCGCAAAGAAAATCTCAGGGAAACTGAGACAGCCTTCCATGTCGATGACGGTTTCAGAATCAACAAAAACAATTTCAGGATTGACTATTTTAAAAATTTTTCCCTTTTCTTTATCAAGGGCTACAAAAGCCCTTAGGTTTACACCTATCTGCGGTGCGGCAAGTCCCAGCCCACCAACCTTTTCCAGTGTTTCTTCAAGATCTCTGAAAAGAGTCTGAGTTTTCTTACCAAAATCAGAGACATTCTTTGAGGGTTTCCTTAAAACCTCGGCCCCATATTTTCTTATTCTTCTCTCGGTCATGTCTAAAGCCCGATCTTCTTTATTGTTTCGTCAATTATTTTCATCGCACAGTACTTTCCGCACATGTTGCAAACCTCATCGGAATAAACCTTTTGAGACTCCCTTATCCTTCTGAATTTTTCAGGATTGATCACAAGCTTTTCCTGTTCTTTCCAGTTTCTGCTGTAGCGAACTTCTGATATGCGATCATCCTGGTTCCTTGCAAAACTGTGACCTCTTGCAATGTCTGCGGCATGAGCAGCAATCTTGGAAGCAACAACTCCTTCCTCGACATCTTGTACTGTGGGAAGCCCCAAATGTTCGCTAGGAGTGACATAACACAAAAAATCCGCACCAGCCCATGCCGCTAGCGCCCCTCCAATAGCTGAGGTGATATGATCATAACCAGCAGCAATATCAGTAACGATGGGACCGAGCAGATAAAGCGGTGCACCATGACATACCGTTTTTGCAAGCTGCACATTCGGAATTATATGATTTAACGGAATATGGCCTGGACCTTCTATAATCACCTGAATATCAGCTTCCCACGCCTTTTGAGTAAGGTGTCCAAGTGTCATAAGTTCAGACATCTGGAGGTTATCACTGGCATCAGCAATGCAGCCAGGCCTTAGTCCGTCGCCAAGACTTAAAACAAGGTCATACCTACTTGCCAGCTCAAGCAATCTTTCAAAGTTTGAATACAAAGGATTTTCCTTTCCGGTCATTGCCATCCAGCTTGCGATAAACGCTCCTCCGCGACTTACAATCCCTGTTTTCCTAGTTCTTTTCTTCAGTATTTCAAGAGAAGAAAGCGTAATACCACAGTGCACTGTAACAAAAGAAATCCCGTCTCTCGCATGTCTTTCAATAACCTCAAACAGCTCATCTTCCTTCATTTTTTCAATCGTCCCATATTTTTCAATTGATTCTATCATTGCCTGATAGACAGGGACAGAACCTACAGGAACAGGACTTTCCTGGACAATTATCTTTCTTATCCGGTCAAGATCCCCACCTGTGCTCAAATCCATACCTGTGTCTGATTTCAGCCGGCAAGCTGTTCTCAGTTTTTCAAGTTCAAAATCAATATCGCAAACATCAGGTGATGTCCCTATATTAGTATTAACCTTAACCCTGAGAGACTCTCCAATTGCGACAACTGAACCGCCCTTGTGCTTGAGGATGACAGTCTTCCCTTCAGCCACAGAACAAGCCAGCTTTTCAGGAGAAATCTGTTCCTTCTGCGCCGCGATTTTTACGGAATCTGTAATAATACCTTTCTTTGCCAGATTTTTTTCAAGCATCATAGTTTATCCTTCAGAATCGCGCCTGTTGCGGCGCTCTGTACGAGCAAGCTGTACCTTGCAAGAATACCGGTTAATTTTTTTTCTGTCATTTTGATTTTTTTCAATCGACTTGAAATTTCGCTTTCGGGCAGATGCACATTCAGTTTCCTCTCAGGAATGTTTATCTCAATAATGTCACCGTCTTTAATAGATGCAATAGGTCCACCTGCTGCAGCTTCAGGGCTGATATGGCCTATACAGGCTCCACGGGTACCACCTGAGAAGCGTCCATCAGTCAAAAGCGCCACATATTCACCAAGCCCCTTTCCTGAAATTGCAGATGTCACCGCGAGCATTTCTCTCATTCCAGGACCACCGCGCGGTCCTTCCCACCGTATCACAACAACATCCCCTTTCTGAATCTTCCCCTCAAGAACTGCTGCTAAACACTGCTCTTCTCCATCGAACACCTTTGCTGGACCTTTGTGTACCATCATATCACTGACAACCGCTGACTGTTTGACCACAGCTCCATCAGGAGCAATATTACCCTGAAGAATGGCAATTACACCTTCTTTTGAATACGAATCAGACACCTTCATTATAACAGAGGTATCAAAATTTCTCGCTTTTAGAGCTATTTCATCAATTGTCTCCCCGGAGACATTCTTAACTTCAGTATTCAAAAGTCCAGCTTCACAAAGTTCTTTTATCACAGCAGGAATAC
>JAMWBX010000270.1 GCA_023818725.1 Candidatus Omnitrophota bacterium | reverse complement strand
CTTTTAATGCCTCCACGCCCTGGGAAGGATACATTCTTGGAATTAATGGCACAGGAGGAAGAATCGAAACAATACAGATAAGCACATCTTCTGACAGATGTCCTTTCCCGAAACCGGAAAGGCAGACAATCACCTATATTCCGCTTTTTGGCACAAGACAGATTCACGACATCCCTGTGGTGGTTGGTGGTCATGGCGGTTCTGACCATGTCATCAAACATGATATTTTTGTTTCTCCTACAGAAGAATCAAAGAAGCTTGGCTTGTGCGCCGGAAGCATTGAGGGCGCATACTCAGTGGCAATGGGAGAAGCAGTGTGGATGTCAGCAAAAAAGGGCGTTCCACTAAAAATCGATGACCTTTTGAAATAATCTCTGTGGATAAAAAAGCAATTTTCGCAGGAATTTTTGCGGCTGTATCATGGGGGACTGTTTTTGTCTTTGGCCAGGTGGCTGTTCAGGCAGGGTTTCATCCAGTGCTTGTGGCTTTTTTCAGATTTGCCTCAGCAAACGTATTTTTGTTTTTTTATCACCTTATGGTTTCGGGCAGGTTTTTTCTTGATAGAAGAGATATCCTGAATTTTATTTTGCTTGGCGCAACAGGCATTTTTGGAATGAATCTGTTTATCTTTTATTCTTTGCGGCTTACTGATTCGACGATAACAAGTTTGTTGATGAACGCCAATGGATTTATTATAGGAATTCTCGGGTTTTTAATGTTGCGGGAGAAAACAGGCATTCTGGAATTGCTCGGGCTTGTTGTTGGAATTTCAGGTTGCTGGCTTATATTTACTCAGGGCGAGTTAAGCAGGATTTCTCATTCAAACCTGTTAGGCAATATTTTTGCACTTTGTGCCTCTTTTTGCTGGGCCTTTTATTCTGTATGGGGAAAAAAGACAAAGGTTATAGAAAAATATGGCGCGATACTGAGCACCTTCTGGGCATCTATGGCTGGCTCAATAATGCTCGGGCTTACAATTTTATTAACCGGTATTCCTCTATTTCTTGATGCCAGAAATGTTCTGATAAGCGTGTATCTTGGAATTGTTCCTGCAGGAATAGGTTTTACCCTCTGGTTTTACTCAATAAGCCGGCTTAAAACAGTTATTCCGGGAATTATTCAGTTTTTAGCGCCTTTGACAACGGCACTTCTTGCAATATTAATACTGAATCAACGCATCAATCTGGCAACAATTCTTGGCGGAATACTGATTATGGCTGGCGTTTTGTTTTCATTGAAAAATCAGCCGCAGTAATTCAGGGCTTCTTCGACCATAGCGATGTAATTCTTCAAGGGAACATAATTTGTCACAGTATTGCCTGAGCCAAGACAGAATCTACCACCTGCCATACAACGGTCAATAATTTTTCTTGTGTGTTTTCTCAGAGTATCTTGGTCGTATCTTGCAAGCTTATCAACGTCAATTCCACCAAGGATTGCAATTTTGTTTCCATATTTCATTTTTGCTTCTGTCACAGGATTGCCCTCATCTTCAAATGAGTGCCTTCCGTCAACTTTTACATCGTCAATCAGATCAGGCATAATTTGCTCTATATTTCCGCATGCGTGAAGAAGATAGATCAAACCATTTTTGTGCGCAAGTTCAGCTACCTTTTTATGCCAGGGAAGAACATGCTTTCTTAAAAAATCAGGCGGCACAAGAGTTTGTGTTTTAAATCCCATATCGTCTCCCTGGAAAAAACCAACCAGTCCTGGAAGCCCGATAATTCTTTCATAATACGCATAAAGAATTTCACCAACTTTTCTGAAAACAGCAGAAACAAGTTCAGGCTGGTCGTGCATCAAATAACACAGGTTTTCATAACCAAAAAGCGTATCAAGGGGTATTTCAAGAAAACCGCTGGAAGGACAGACAAGTATTCCCATTCCATCCGGAAGATTTTTTGAAATAAAATCATAGTACCAGAAATCAAACTTCCTCGGATCAGGCCAGGGATATGATTCAAAATCATCCCAGCTTGAAATAGGTCCCTTTGTTTCTTCTGCCCAGTGCCGTGTTCCTCTCGAAAGAAGTGCTGTGTCATCGCCTGCCCTTGTTTTGCCACTAAAAACAAGTCCTCCGGCGCCGGTAATTCTGTAAAAATCATAACCCATCCTGTAATAAACCTCAATGCTGTTGATGAAATATTTTTTTTGTGTTTCTATATCTTCTGACGGTTCAACCCACTGTCTTCCAATAATGTTTTTTGAGATTTCTCTCACAATTTCATAATCAAGAAAAAGTTCTATTAATGGAGGCCTTTCTGGAACAGTTTTTCCCTTTATAACATCAACAAAATTCTCAACATCCGGTTCTGGCTTATCAAGTGGAACTTTTTTCATACAGCTCCTTTCGCGTGATTACATTACGATGCCATTTTTCTTAATGTTTCAAGGTAATACAAATCATTTTGAAAAATCCTTTTATCGATGCCTCCGCATACAATGAGATTTTTCCCGAATTTTTTTCTCATTTCAACCACACCCATTTTGATCCAGGTTCGCATCCAGCCAAAAAACTTCCAGCAGAAACC
>JAMWBX010000269.1 GCA_023818725.1 Candidatus Omnitrophota bacterium | reverse complement strand
TTTGGTTCAATTCCCAGGTCTTTTCCCCCAGACTACCTGGGGAAGAAATCAAGACTAATTTAATTTTATCCTTGAGACAGAAAACTATGCTCTCGATGTGATGACCTATCAAATAAAGCAGTTCTTTCCACCAAGGTACTGGAAGCCATTGCCATATCGAGTTAATGGAATGAGTTTCAAACAGTATGCTGGAGAAACCTCACGATTTCAAATAGAACTTAATGAAGCCGGGATTACTACTTTTGTGTCTGATGAGGCATATCTTCTGAGTAAATTTGCCGGTTTTGAAAGACCGTCTGATTTCGTTGATAGAAACAGATATTTTTTATTTGCCGGGCTTGCGGAAGAAATACTTAAAGAAATACAAATTATTAACAGCAATTCAGGTAGCATGAAATGAGACACAGGGTTGTCGTAACCGGAATAGGAGTCATAGCGCCAAATGGCATAGGAAAAGAGTCCTTCTGGGAAGCTATTGAAAAAGGCAAAAGCGGCATAAAAAAGATTACACGATTTGATCCTTCAGAATTACCATGCCAGATAGCGGGTGAGATACCTGAATTCAATCCTGACCAGTTTATGGAAAGAAAATCTGCTAGAAGAATGGCGAGAACATCGCAATTCGCAATAGCAGGGGTGCAGCTTGCATTGAAGGATGCGATGATTGATCTATCGCAGATTAATCCCGATGATGGTTTGCTTGTATTAGGAATCAGCAGCAGTGCGATGGAATTAATTGAATTTCAGCATAAAATTCTGCTGAAATATGGTGCAAAGAAAGTCTCTCCTTACAGTCTTGTGGCTGCCACACCACACAGAATTATTGGAGAAGTTATTGGCTATCTGAAATGGCAGACGCAAACACTTCCTTTAGCGTCTGCCTGCGTATCAGGTATTGATGCAATTGGTATTGGCTTTCAAAAAATCAGGAGAGGAGATATTCGCATTGCAATAGCGGGTGCATCTGATGCCGCATTGACCCCTTTGATAATAGCTGGTTTATCTTCCTCGGGGCTTGTTCCATGTTTTTTCAAAGGAGATCCTGAGAAATCCAGCAGACCATTTGATCTCAAGAGATGTGGTGGATTACCAGCAGAGGGTTGTGGTATTGTCATTCTGGAAGAGCTCAGCTATGCTATGAGCCGCGGAGCGAAGATTTATGGCGAAATCATTGGTTATGGAGACTCGGGACAATTTTC
The DNA here is from genome assembly GCA_023818725.1 of Candidatus Omnitrophota bacterium. Classification (GTDB taxonomy): domain Bacteria; phylum Ratteibacteria; class UBA8468; order B48-G9; family DTJG01; genus DTJG01. The sequence continues at coordinate 1,340 of JAMWBX010000269.1, read as the reverse complement.
TTCTGAGCAAAACACGTTATCGGGAATGAAAGTGTCCATAATGAGAGCGATCAGGGATGCTGGAATTTCTCCTGGCGGCATTGACGTTATCAGTGCGCATGCGCCCTCGGATATTTTTATTGATCGAGAAGAGACAAAGATTATAAAAGAAGTTTTTGGAAAAAGGGCTTACGATATTCCAGTAAGTTCAATAAAATCAATGACCGGAAACCCTCTGGGTGCCATAGGAGCTTTTCAGACTGCTGCAGCAATGCTTTGGTTTAATAAAAATATTGTTACGCCGACAATCAATTATGAATATCCTGATCCTGAATGTGATCTTTACTATGTTCCAAATAAAACCCATAATCTGGTTGTAAATACAGCACTTTTAAACTGTGGTGGACTTGGCGGGACGTTTTCATGTTTAATTTGCAAAAGGGTTGAGGGATGAATTTTTGGGTTGGAACTGTTATTGCCACGATACTCATTATCGGGGTCATCACATGGATTGTCTACAGTCGAAACCGCACCAGACCTACAAACAGGAGATTTGTTTTATTTTCCTCCACGCTGGCTTTATGGTCATGTGTGGTTATTCTCATAATGAGCTTAAACGATGTTATTCATCTGCTATTTTTAATAAAACTCATAGGAATCATTGGAGCATTTTTGCCGGCAGCTTTTATTTTCTTTGCCTCTGGATTTGAAATACCTGATTCCGGCGAAGAAACAGAAAAAGGTAAGAAACTTCAACTGAAATTCTTTATTTTCACTGTTATTGCTACTTTGTTTACCCTGCATCCTTCATTCGTGAAAAAAATTATCATAAGCGACAACTTACAGGATAGGCTTCCAGGGCCTGATGTCGTTTATGGATGGCCATTTATACCTTATTCCGCGATAATAGTTCTGCAAATGTTTTCTGGCTTGAGATATTTATACAGGATGATGAAAGAAAAGACAGGTGTCCAAAAAACAGAAATTCAGTACATATTTCTCGCAATTATCACAGGAACAATTTTTGCCGTTACAACAACATTAATTGCACCCATACTTGGTACTACTGTCTTGTGTAGATTTGGTCCGATGTCTTCCATTTTAATGTGCTCAATAATAGCGTATGCTATTGCGAAGCATAAGATATTAAATATTTCTATTTTTGCCGAAAAAACCTTTGTTTACGGGTGTTTAATTATTGGACTGATGCTGATCTACGTGTTTCTCGTATTATCTTTATCCAATCTTGTCAGAGTATTTGCACCACAGGCGTCCATATTTCCTGTGGTTGCGAGTTCCTTTGTTATTGCTATTGTTTTTTCACCATTAAAAGAGCTTATCCAATCATGGGCAAGAAGAAA
>JAMWBX010000268.1 GCA_023818725.1 Candidatus Omnitrophota bacterium | reverse complement strand
TTGATGCCGTTGTCGCGATGTCAGGATGTAAAGGCATACGGGGGAAAAGTGGTAAGGATGCGGCTTTTACCTGGCAGATCTACAAGCTCCGTGATAAAAAAAATACATGAAACGGGTTAATGTTTTGAAAATAATCGATGCAAATTTCAATAGGGTAAGAGAGGCATTGCGAGTAATTGAAGATATCCTCAGATTTTCTAAAACAGATACGGAACTTGCTCTAAAACTACGCGAAATAAGACACGCTTTCACATCTTCTTACATAAAATATTTTGGTTCTTTGGCAATAGTTTCCAGGAATGTAAAAAATGACCCGGGGAAAGAAAATAAACCCTATACCGCAAAAAATATAAGGCAGATTGTTGTTCGCAATTTTCTCAGAGCTGAAGAAGGATTGAGGTCTATTGAAGAATGCTCTATAATCACAAGCCCTTCAAGCACAAAAGCCTGGCAAAAACTCAGGTTTGCTATTTATCAGATAGAACAGCAAACGCTAATTAAAATGCCAGAAATAAGCATACAAAGACCTTTTTTCGCAATATGCGCACTACCATCACAGGCTGAGTGCATTTCTACTATGGCATTAAAACATCAAATTATTATGATAGTAACTCCTGTGGGAAGAATCGATAATTTAGTGCGCACCCTTAAAATGATAAAAAAAAGAAATGAAAAAATAATTCTCATAGTGCAGGATAGGCCTGATATCGCTCTTGCAGGAGCAGCTGACGGCGTACATCTTGAATACGGCTCTATAAGCGCATGCGATGCAAGAAAAATCCTGCCGGGCAGAATCATCGGAATTACCCTTGGGAAAAATCAAAAAAAATTGAGCATTTCAATAAAAAAAGCGGTTGATTATATTGCGTGCAAAAACATTTCACAGGTCAAGCGGCTCTTGACTAAAAAGGAAGAAAACGGTAAACTATATACGGCAATAATTTTGAATTCCTGCCGCGAAATTGAAAAAGCAATAAAATGCGGAACAGACGGTGTTATTATTGGACTCAACGACGTGCATGACCCAAAAATTGGTGAAATCCAGAAAATAATCGAATACTTTTATAGTTTTTATGGAAAAAAAGCCTGAAACTCCAAGGAATGCATTTCTCAGAGGGATGCTTGTATGGTTAACACTTGGCATACTTCTTTTTCTCGTTATAAAAACAGCATCGAATATCTCCGAAAATAGAAGGATTTTAAATTACAGTGATTTCCTCGAAGAGGTTGAAAAAGGGAACATCCAAGGAACACTGCTGATAAAGCGCGGCTATGTCTATGGTAGTCTGAAAGATGGAACAAGATTTCAAACATATGCAGGGGAAGACAAAGATCTTGTAAGCATTCTGCGGGAAAACAATACATCTTTTAGAATGGAGCCAGCGTCTGACTTCTGGGCAGGCCTTTTTATAAATATTATCCCGGTTGTGCTGATTGTGGTATTCTTCCTTTTCCTGATCAACAGACAAGCAACCAGTGAAAGCAACAGGGTTTTTTCATTCAGCCGTAGCAGACCAACCATACCCGACGCCAAAAACAAGATTACATTTGCAGATGTTGCCGGTTCTGAAGAAGCAAAAGAGGAGCTCAAAGAAATCATAGAATTTCTCAGAGACCCAAAAAAATTTCAACGACTCGGCGGTAAAATCCCCAAGGGTGTATTACTCATAGGACCACCAGGCACAGGCAAAACACTTCTTGCAAAAGCTGTCGCGGGAGAGGCAGGGGTACCATTTCTTGGAATGAGCGGCTCTGACTTTGTGGAAATGTTTGTCGGAGTTGGAGCTGCAAGAGTAAGGGATCTTTTCCGGCAGGCAAAAAGGGTTGCTCCTTCGATAGTGTTTATAGATGAAATCGATGCAGTCGGCAGACAAAGATTTGCCGGTCTTGGAGGTGGACACGATGAGAGGGAACAAACCTTGAATCAACTACTTGTAGAAATGGATGGCTTTGTTACGGATCAGGGTATCATTGTCATGGCAGCGACAAACAGACCTGATGTTCTTGACCCAGCACTTACAAGACCCGGCAGATTTGACCGCACAGTCGTTGTAGGATTACCAGATATAAGAGAAAGGGAAGCGATTCTGAAGGTTCATACAAGAAACAAACCCCTAGCGCCATCAGTGGACCTTTCAGTAATAGCAAGAAGCACTCCAGGCCTTTCAGGTGCTGACCTTGCCAATATAGCCAATGAAGCAGCTCTCCTTGCAGCCAGAAAAAACAAAAACCAGATAGAAATGGAGGACTTCGAGGCTGCAAAGGATAAGGTTCTGATGGGAGTTGAAAGAAAAAGTCTTGTAATTAGCGAAGAAGAAAAGAAAATCATTGCCTATCATGAAGCAGGTCATACAATAGTTCAGATGTCGTTACCTGAGCTGCACCCGGTTCATAAGGTTACGATTATTCCGCATGGCCGTGCGCTCGGAGTAACTCATACGCTCCCTGAAAAAGACAAGTTCATTGAAAGTGATACATACTTTAGAAATACGTTGGCTTCGCTGCTAGCAGGAAGGGTGACTGAGAAAATTATTTTCGGAAGAA
>JAMWBX010000267.1 GCA_023818725.1 Candidatus Omnitrophota bacterium | reverse complement strand
GATATTACTTTCAAATCAGCTGGCGGATATGCTGGGTTTCGGTTCAGATTTGAAAGATACCCTTTTGAGGGCAGCCAGATTATGTAAAAACGACCTTGCCTCAGAAATGGTTAGGGAATATCCTCAACTTCATGGTATCATGGGTGCAATCTACGCCCGTCATTTTGGAGAGAGTGAAGAGGTGTGCAATGCAATTGCATGGTACAAATATCCGGTTTCACCGGGTGATCCTCTACCTGAAAATAATTGTGCCGTTGTCCTTGGCATTCTTGACAGGCTAGATTTTATCTGCGGTTTTATTGCAGCCGGAGCAGATGTTTCTGGTTCAGAGGATCCTTACGGTTTGAAAAGGGCTACCAGTGGTCTATTTTCACTTGTTCTTAAATTAGAAAGGGAACTGGATTATGCCTGTGTGGTGAAAAATGTCCTGCAGACTTATGGAATGCCGGAGAAGGACTTTTTAGCCTCAGAGAAAACCTTAAGGGAATTTTTGACCCAGAGATTTGAAGCTTATCTCGATGCTGAAGGATTTCCAAAAGGATTAAGGGCAAGCGTGATTTCCGTTGAAAATCTGAACTTTGTAAGGATAAGAAAAAAACTTGAGTCATTAAGGGATTTCATAAAAAATACAAAAGATGCAGATGTTGTTTTGATACCGGTCATTAGAATCACAAATATCCTGAAACAGGCGAGTGAGAAAGGTATTGTCATTCCTGAATTCAACACCAATCTTTTAATGGTGAATGCTGAGATTGCCCTTGCTGAGCTTTATGCTAAATTTTCAAAGATTTCAGAAGAGGCTCTTGAAAAAGGTAATTATTCAGTATTTCTGACTATTGTGTCCGAATTGAAAAAGCCTGTGGACGAATTTTTTAACAATGTTCTCGTTATGTGTCCTGAGGAAAAATTGAGAGACAATCGTCTAGCCCTGCTTAAAAAATTTAATGACATTTTTTCGAAGTTTGCTGATTTTTCATTTATTAGAGAAGAGGATTTAAAAAATGTCGGGAAAGATTGATTCAGTTATTTCAAAATTAATAAAGCAGGAAATAAAAAGAGAAAGGGAAACAATAAATCTTATTGCATCTGAAAACTATGTAAGTAAACAGGTTCTGGCTGCAGTGGGTTCTGTTTTAACTAACAAATATGCTGAAGGATATCCATTCAGAAGATATTATGATGGGTGTGAAAATATTGATAAACTGGAAACTGTAGCAATAGAGCGTCTTAAGAGGCTTTTCGGAGCAGAACATGCTAATGTTCAACCTCATGCTGGAAGTCAGGCAAATATGGCTGTTTATCTTGCAGTATTAAAACCCGGTGATGTTATCCTTGGTATGGATCTTGCCGCAGGCGGGCACCTGACTCACGGGACAAAGATCAACTTCTCAGGAATGTTGTTCAATCCTTTTTATTATGGAGTCAACAGGGAGACTGAACAGCTGGATTATGATGAGATTCTTAAGATTGCTCAAAAGACAAAGCCAAAATTGATTTTATGCGGAGCGAGTGCTTACCCTCGTATAATTGACTTTAAAAGGTTTTCAGAGATCGCAAGGAATGTTGGTGCTTACCTATGTGCGGATATTGCACATATTGCAGGTCTTGTGGCAACTGGTTTGCATCCATCGCCTGTGGAATTTGCGGAATTTGTTACCGGTACCACCCACAAGACATTACGGGGTCCCAGAGGTGGATTCATTTTGTGCAGGAAAAATTTTGCTCAGTGTATTGACAGGGCTGTTTTCCCGGGAATACAGGGGGGGCCGCTTATGCATGTTATTGCTGGAAAGGCAGTTGCTTTCAAAGAAGCAATGAGTAAAAAATTCAATCTTTACCAGAAGAAAGTCATTGAAAACAGTTTATTAATGGCTTTTGGACTTATGGAAGCAGGATATCGGCTTGTTACAGGGGGAACTGATAATCATCTTATTCTTGTGGATCTGAGGAATAAGCATGTCACGGGTGAAGAGGCTCAAAAAATTCTTGGAAGCATTGGCATTACAGTAAATAAAAATGTCATTCCTTTTGATCCCCACCCACCAAATATAACAAGCGGCATTCGTCTCGGTACAGCCGCTATTACTACAAGGGGAATGGGTAAAAACGAAATTGCAAAAATTCTTGAGTTTATAAACGAAGCGATTTATAACAGAAATAATGTAAGTGAATTGAATGCGATGAAAAGACGGGTTAGAAGATTTGCTTCACAGTTTCCAATTTATGCAGAATAGAAAAAAAATTAGCAGACCTGAGTGGGATGACTACTTTCTGCGAATTGCCGTTTTAGTAAGTGAGAGGTCCACATGTCTTCGTAGAAATGTAGGTGCACTCCTGGTAAAAGAAAAAAGGATACTGGCTACGGGATATAATGGGGCGCCTTCTGGAATCAGACACTGTGATGAAACCGGTTGTTTGCGAGAACAGCTCAAAATACCACCCGGGGAAAGACATGAATTATGCAGGGGGTTGCATGCTGAACAGAATGCAATTATTCAGGCTGCATATCATGGTGTTAGCATAAGAGAAAGCGTCCTTTATATAACAT
>JAMWBX010000266.1 GCA_023818725.1 Candidatus Omnitrophota bacterium | reverse complement strand
TCTCCACATGCCTCATGGCCTATGATAAATTTTTCTGGAACAATTTGATCGCCAATCCTTCCGTCAAGAAAATAATGCACATCAGAACCGCAAACGCCAACTGCTTTGATTCTGATCAAAACCTCGTCATCCTTGCAATCAGGTACTTCACATTCATCAATCACAAATTTTCTTTTTCCAAGAAGGTAAGCAGCCTTTCCTTTTTTCACAATTGCTCCTTTTTTTATGGTAAAATATGTTTGCGGTATTATTTTACCACAGAGGAGACGCAATGGCTTTTGAACCTATAAAACCCGAACAGGCAAGAGCAGCGTGTAATCCTGATTCCTTTGCATTCGAAACAACAGAAAGCGTACCCCCAATTGAGGGCATTATCGGTCAGGAAAGAGCTGCCAGGGCCCTTGAATTTGGGCTTCAAATTGAACAGGATGGTTACAATATTTATGTTTCAGGTCTACCAGGAAGCGGAAGAACAACTTCCGTTGAATCCGCAGTTCGAGAAATAGCGAAAAAGAAACCAACCCCTGATGACTGGTGCTATGTTCATAATTTCAAACAACCAGACAATCCGCAGTATCTGAGGTTTCCTCCGGGAAAGGCAGAGGAATTTAGAAAAGATATGGAAACATTCATCGATGAATTGAAAATTGACCTTCCAAAAGCATTTGAGAGTAAAATCTATGAGGAGCAGAGGAATTCAGTCATAAGAAAGTTTCAAAATATAAAGGAAGAGCTCATCAACCGGTTAGAGGAAAAAGCAAAAGAAGCATCATTTACACTCAAACACACACCATCAGGGTTTGTGTTTGTTCCTACGATAGAAGGAAAACCTCTCACAGAGGAAGACATGGAAAAACTTACTGAGGAGGCAAAAAGAGAAATAAAAACAAAAGAAGAAATGCTTGTTTCTGAGCTGGGGGAAGCACTAAGGGGGATAAGGCAGGCAGACAGGGCAGCGAGAGAAGAGCTGCAAAAGATCGAGCATGAGACAACCTTTTTTACTGTAAGCCCCAGAATCAATGAACTGAAAGAAAAATATGCTCAATTTGAGGATGTTGTGAAATATCTTGATGAGGTTCAGCAGGATATTGTGGAAAATCCTGGCAATTTCGAAGAAAAGAGGGAAATTGAATTTCTACCAGGAATCAAGATGCCTGTGAGAGAAAACCAGCTTTATAAATATCAGGTAAATGTCCTCATTGACAACAGCAAATTGAATGGAGCGCCTGTCATAAAAGAAACACAGCCAACCTGCTACAATCTCACAGGAAGAATTGAATACAGGCCCACCCTTGGAGCAATGTTCACTGATTTCACAATGATAAAACCAGGGGCGCTTCACAGAGCAAACGGCGGGTTTTTGATCCTAAATGTACTTGATGTTCTTAGAAATTACTTTGCCTGGGAGGCACTGAAAAGAACAATTAAAAACAGATGTATTCAGATAGAAGACCTGAATGAACAGTTCAGAATCATAAACACTCCAACATTGAAACCTGAACCGATACCGGCAAATATAAAAATCATACTTATTGGTAATCCACTTATTTACTACCTTCTTCATGCATATGATGAGGACTTTGAAAAACTTTTCAAGGTAAGGGCTGATTTTAGTTCCTTGATGGACAGGGATGAAGAAGGGATAAAGCAGTACGCAAGATTCATCAGTAAAAGGGTCAAGGATGATGGCTTGCGAGAGTTTCACAAAGAGGCTGTGGCGAAGGTTATTGAGTTTGGTTCAAGAATAGTAAGCGACCAGAAAAAGCTTACAACAAGATTTATGGAAATTTCAGACCTTTTAAGAGAAGCCAACTACTGGGCAGGTGTTGATTCCTCTCAGGTTGTAAAAAAAGAGCATGTTCAAAAAGCAATAGAAGAAAAAATATACAGATCAAATCTCATTGAAAAAAGAATTGAAGAATTGATGAGGGACAACATAATAATGGTGGATACAGACGGAGAAAAGGTCGGTCAGATAAATGGATTGAGCGTGTTGGACCTCGGTGATTATCAGTTTGGAAAGCCGTCCAGAATTACAGCAAGCGTTTCAATCGGAAAGGGTGGGCCGGTGCACATTGATAGAGAAGTCAAGATGGCCGGTACAATCCACAACAAAGGATTTTTAATCCTGAAGGGACTTTTCGCGGAAAAGTTCGGGAAAAACTTTCCGCTTTCATTTTCAGCAACAATCTGCTTTGAACAGGTCTATGAAGAAATTGAAGGAGACAGCGCCTCATCCACCGAATACTATGCCCTCATCTCAGGCATATCCGGAATACCGCTGAAACAAGGAATTGCTGTCACAGGTTCAATAAATCAAAAGGGAGAAATCCAACCAATCGGCGGAGTCAATGAAAAAATTGAAGGATTTTATTCTCTGTGTAAATTGAAGGGTTTGACAGGTAAACAAGGTGTGATGATACCTGAAAAAAATCTCAGGAACCTGATGCTGAAAGAAGAGGTTGTTGAAGCAATAAAAGAAGGCAGGTTTCACGTATGGGCGGTAAAGGATGTTGATCAAGGCATTGAAATACTCACAGGAATACCGGCAGGCAAACA
>JAMWBX010000265.1 GCA_023818725.1 Candidatus Omnitrophota bacterium | reverse complement strand
CGCATGCTTTCTGAAAAACACCATCCATACCGGACTGCCATTAAGAAAAGAGTTGCTTGCAGCTAAAAGCAGTCCCGAAGATTTCGGGCTTTCTTCCAAGAAAAAGACGGTTGTTATACTTGGTGGGAGCCAGGGTGCCAGTTTTATAAACTCCCTTATTATCAACTCGATTCCTCTCTTGAAGGAAAGACAGTACCAGCTTATTCATATTACGGGAAGGCTGGATTATGAAAAAGTAAGCTGTTATTATAAGGAATATGGAGTCGAAGGGCTGGTTTTTGATTTTTCTTTTGAAATACCAAAATTTATGAGTTTTGCCGATTTTGCCATCGCAAGGGCAGGTGCCGGAACCCTTGCTGAACTTTCTTTTAAGGGAATACCGGCCATTTTGATTCCATACAGACACGGTGACGGGCATCAGATTTTTAATGCAAGGTGGGCTGAAAAATTTGGGTGCATCACCCTTGAAGAACAAAATGCGACCCCCGAAACACTGATAAACAGCCTTCTACTTCTTGAAAAGGACGCAAAAAATAGAAGGAGGCTTTTTCAGACCGCGCTTATCGCTGACACGGGTGGTAATCTTGCAAGGTACTGCCTTGAAATAATTGGAAAAAGATGAAGACCTGGTTTACAAATATAAAGAAAGTTTATATTATCGGAATAGGCGGGACTGGAACCAGCGGGCTTGCAAAAATTTTTAAGGCTCTGGGCAAGCAGGTAGAAGGTTCGGACATCAGAAAAACCGCTCAAACAGAAAAACTTGAAAATTTTGGCATAAGGGTTTTTTATCAACACAATCCCACCAACATCACTGATGATATAGACCTTGCTATAAGGTCGCAGGCGGTAAATTTTGAAAATCCCGAATGTCAGAGGGCAAAAGAATTGAATATCCCTGTTATTTCTTATCCCAGAGCACTGGGGCTACTGATGCTTGAAAAAAGGGGACTAGCAATTGCCGGGACGCATGGAAAAACCACCACTTCAGCCATGACTGTGTTTATGCTGAAAAAACTTGGGTACGACCCTGATTTTGTGATAGGAGGAGAAATTCCTGGCTTAGGTAATTCTGGTGTTGGAAGTAACGATATACTTGTTGTGGAGGCATGCGAATACAAAAGATCCTTTTTAAACCTTTCTCCTGAGGTTGGAATAATTACATCAATAGAAGAGGACCACCTTGATTACTATCGGGATTTAGAGGATATAACAAACGCTTTCGAGGATTTTTCTGAAAGAATACAGCCCGGGGGAAAAATTATAGGAATGGTTGATGATCCTGTTGTAAGGCGTGTCATAAAAAATTGTGGAGCCATAAGTCTAGGATACGGGATTGAATCAGGCGAAATAAAAGCGAAAAATATCAGGTTTTCTGAAGATGGAAATAGATTTGATTGTTACAGGGGAGACGAAAAACTTGGTGAAGTTTACATGCCGGTTTTTGGAAAACATAATGTGTTGAATGCACTTGCTGCGATATCCGCAGGAATAGTTCTTGGTATGCCTTTTTCGGCCATAGCCATGGCTCTTTCAGATTTTCCCGGTGTTTGTAGAAGATCACAGATAATTGCTCATGTTGACGATGTGATGATTGTGGACGATTATGGTCATCATCCGACAGAGATAGTGGCAACTTTGAAAGGGCTTCGTCAGAGATTTCCGTCGAGGAAAATTATAGCTGTTTTCCAGCCGCATCAGTACAGCCGGACAAGATTTCTTCTCGACGATTTTGCATCGTCTTTCAGACTTGCTGACCGAGTAATAGTTCCTGACATCTACTTTGTCAGGGATTCTGAGAATGAGAGAAAACTTGTAAATAGCGAAATGCTGGTGGAAAGGATGATAAGAAATGGAACAGATGCGAAATACATCAGCAATTTTGAGGATATTGCCATAGACCCACAAGGCAATGTGGTGGCGATTGGGGTAACGAATAAATCTACTTCTGTTCCGGGCTTGAAACCTGTTTTGGTCAAGCTCAATTCATCCGGAATGGAGGTATTTACCAAAGTATTTTTTGCCGACACTGTGGACAACCAATAGTTGAGGAAGAGCATTTTGTTGGTTTTTATCAAATTCTGCGGATATTAGGTAGAGGAGGCATGGGAACTACCTATCTTGCCTGGGATCGTAACCGTACGGTAAAAAATGCACCTATGCTTTTAGTTCTCAAAGAGATGAATGCAGATATGGCGCGTATTGCTAAAGCTCGAGAACTATTTGAAAGAGAAGCGCGCATTTTAAAATCTCTAGATCATCCAGGTATTCCTAAATACTATGATTTTTTTGTCGAAAATAATCACAAGTATATTGTTATGGAGTTAATCCACGGTCATAACTTAGAGCAGTTTGTTAATCAACGTGGTGCAAACGATCCCCAGAGAACGATTAACTGGATGATCCAAATTTGCGATATCTTGACTTATCTCCATAATTTAGAGCCACCTTTAGTACATAGAGACATTAAACCTGCTAATTTGATTCGACGCAACCGTGCTAGCCGTCTTATGCTGCTAGATTTTGGGGCAGTAAAAGAACTGGGAACTGCTTTGGAAACTCG
>JAMWBX010000264.1 GCA_023818725.1 Candidatus Omnitrophota bacterium | reverse complement strand
CCTTTTAAAACATCCAGTATAAAGGTAAGAATACCTGGCACCGGTCCAAGCTGCCGGAATACATTTGTTGCTCCAATATTTCCACTTCCTTTTGTCCTAATATCAACGCCATAAAGATACTTGCTAATCCAGTAGCCCCACACAAGGCTACCTGAAAAATAACCTACTATTATCCAGCAGAAAATTGAGAACCAGGACACGGACCATAAGCCTGCAAAGGTTATTTAATCCCCAGTAGTTTCTTTGCTTTGTCAACTGCAGAGCCGGCATCAGGCGCATACCCATCGGCGCCTATTTCGTCGGCATATGCCTGGGTAACAGGTGCTCCGCCTATGATCACTCTTACTTTATCCCTGATGCCCTCTGATTTCAATTTTTCAATAACGCTTTTCATACCCGGCATCGTCGTTGTGAGAAGTGCGGAAAGTCCTATCAGTTGAGCTCCATTTTTTGCTGCTTCAACAAACTTTTCCTCTGGTACATCAATGCCGAGGTCCATAACTTCAAATCCAGCACCCTTCCACATCATTGAAACAAGATTCTTTCCAATATCGTGGAGATCTCCTCTTACTGTTCCTATGGCAACCTTTGCTAGGGCTTTGATACCGGCTTTTACTATTTCGGGCTGGAGAATAGCCATCGCCTGATTCATTGCCCTTGCGGCTATAAGAACCTCAGGGACATAAAATTCATTATTTTTGAACTTGACTCCTACAACATTCATTCCTGCAATAAGGCCTTCGTTCAAAATATTTTCCACTCCAATGTTCTCTGATAAGGCTTTTGAAACAAGCTCGGTCGCCTTTTTGGCGTCTCCCCTTATAATAGCATCTTTTATTTGATCTAACATTACAGGCCTCCTTGGTTAAAATTTGTTTAACAAGATTTATACACCATGTAGGATAATTTGTCAAGTTTTTGTTAAGGTGTAAAATATTAAACGAATGCAGGCGGTTAGCTCAGTCGGCAAGAGCGCTTCCCTTACAAGGAAGAGGTCGTGGGTTCGATTCCCTCACCGCCTACAATATTTCATTATCAAGATTTTTAAGTGTGAAGATGAAACTTTTCTTATTGTGTTCACATCTAAATTTAACAAAAACAATTAGAACCAAGGAGAAAAAAAAATGGAAAAAATCATAGGAATTGATCTTGGAACCAGCAATTCTGCAGCCGCTATAATGGAGGCAGGTAAGGTTGTTGTCATCCCCAGCGCGGAAGGTACCACAATTGTTGGCGGAAAGGCTTTCCCGTCATATGTGGCTTTTACAAAAGACGGCCAGATTCTCGTGGGAGAGCCTGCAAGACGTCAGGCTGCCGTTAATCCAGAACGAACAATTTTTGCTGCCAAAAGGAAAATGGGTACTGATTTTAAGTATACAATTGATGGCAAGACTTACACGCCGCAGCAGATATCAGCTTTTATTCTTCAGAAAATTAAGAAGGATGCGGAAAACTATCTCGGTTACTCAATTAGAAAAGCCGTGATAACAGTACCCGCATATTTTAATGATAATCAGCGACAAGCAACAAAGGATGCCGGGACAATAGCAGGACTTGAAGTAGTTAGGTTAATTAACGAACCAACTGCGGCAGCTTTTGCTTATGGCCTCGACAAACTGAACCAGGAACTGAAAATTATGCTTTTCGATTTTGGTGCTGGCACCCTTGATGTCACGATTATGGAAATGATGGGTGGGGGAGTATTCAAGGTCCTTTCTACCAGCGGGGATACTCAACTCGGCGGAACTGACATGGACCAGAGCCTGATTGACTTCATCGTAAAAGATTTTAAAATGCAGACGGGGATAGATCTTACAAATGATAGAATGGCAATGCAGAGAATTCGTGAGGCAGCTGAGAAAGCAAAAATAGAACTTTCTTCCACACTTGAAACTGAGATCAATTTGCCTTTTATTACGGCGAATGAAAAAGGTCCGCAGCACCTTTCTATGAAGATCAGGAGGGCTCAGCTTGAAGAACTTGTAAGACCACATGTAGAAAGGTGTCGTGGACCAATAGAACAGGCGCTTTCTGATGCAAAGCTCACTCCGGCTCAGATCGATAAGATAATTCTTGTGGGTGGTCCTACAAGAATGCCAATAGTCCAGAAGTTCATTGAGGATTTCATGGGTAAAAAGCCGGAAAGAGGTGTGGACCCCATGGAGTGTGTTGCCATAGGTGCTGCAATACAAGGAGCGATACTTGCCGGTGATATAAAAGACAAAGACATACTCTTGCTCGATGTGACTCCTCTTTCGCTTGGAGTTGAAACTCTCGGTGGAGTGTTTACAAAAATAATCGAAAGGAATACAACAATACCCACAAGGAAAAGTCAAATATTTACAACTGCTGCCGATAATCAAACATCAGTTGAGATTCATATATTACAGGGAGAGCGGCCAATGGCCATGCACAATACAAGTCTCGGAAGATTTCATCTGGATGGAATTCCGCCTGCGCCAAGAGGGATTCCCCAGATTGAGGTTACATTTGATATCGATTCTAATGGTATTCTTTCAGTAACTGCAAAGGACCTTGCGACATCAAAGGAACAATCGATCAGGA
>JAMWBX010000263.1 GCA_023818725.1 Candidatus Omnitrophota bacterium | reverse complement strand
AATTTCAGTAAAAATTTCACGCAGCTCTTTTTCTCTGTTTTTCCAGAAAGACGCTCTGTAATTCAAATCAAAAGAGATTCTTGTTCCATATTTTTTCGCTGCTCTTGCGATGTGCTGACAGAAATTTCCTGTTTCTGGAGAAAGAGCTGCAAAAAGACCTGACATATGAACAATACTAACACCTTCTTTTCCAAAAATCCTGTCAAGATCGAAATCCTCTGGCTTAAGTGTTCTTCCTACTTCTCCTGCCCTGTCGTTCCAAACCTTTGGGCCCCTTGTTCCATAACCTGTGTCAGCAAAATTTATCTGATGCCTGTATCCCCAGGGCCCACCCTGAGGCACTTCCTTTGCTTCAACAGTAATGTGCCTGCTTTCAAGGTCGTCTTTAATAAATCTTGCGATTGGGCTATCTTTAACAAAAGCCGTGAGGATTTTCACGGGTAGCCCAAGATATGATGATACGCTTGCGACATTGCTTTCAGCGCTTGTTGCCTGCATAATAAAGTTTTTGCTGCAATGAAGTGGTTGATTGTTCACAGGGGTCAATCTGATGCCCATGCTTGTTGGAACAAGCAATGCAAATTTAGCATCTTTTTTCAGTTCCATTTTTTTCTCCCTTTTAAGAACAGAAAATTGACTTTAAAATCTTATATTTTTTTGTTGCATCTGTCAAAAATACGGCTCAACCTGTTTCAAAAATTTTCTGTCATCTTCTTTCTCAGGGTCGATCCCGTAGCAACCGATAAGTACTCTGCCAGAAGGAAAATGTTCTATTAGAGTATTGAACTGCTCTACATTTGAGGCGTAGATAATAACATTTTTCCCTTTGTTGAGGATTTTTCTTATATTTGGAATCCATAATTCTGATGCGCAGGTTGGTCTTCCTGCACCAGGTGTAACCTGGATTGTTTTTACATAAGGCAGCGCAAGAAGAATATCAAGATGTTTGATTTCATCAGGTCCATCAAGATGCCACGCGACGAATTCCAGGTAGTCCTTGATTTTTTCAAGTTCATAGACGACAAATTTCTCAAACATCTTCGGAGAAATCATTGTTGAAAAATCACACTGACAGGCGTATGTTTTACCCGGTGCCCACAAAAGCCATGACGAGTCGCCTGAAAGTTTTGAGCTGTAAATCCTGTGGAAAAATTTGTGCGCCTGTATCCACGCATCCACAAAACAATCAATCTTCTCAATGATAATTTCTGGACTTTCAACAACATCAATTAACAGTTGTTCAACCCCTCTCATCATTGAAAAACATGTCAGCGCGTCGCCAAGGTCAGGCATAACGACGATGCAATTTCCATCAGTTTTTTCAATCTGTTTTTCCATCAGTTTTTTGCTTGCCTGAACCCATTTGTTGTTTTCATCAAAGGCAATTGTTGTTTTTGACCAGTCGTCAACAAATTTTTTATACCAGACAGTTTCCTGGCCAAAATAAACATTGCAACCAAGATAAGCGCTCATAGTCATTGGTGTTCCTCTTTTTCCCCATTGATGTGGCAGAGATGGGTATGATACGCCGAAGTATTCAAGCTTCTTTGTGCTTTCTAATTGTGCATTTACAAAACTGTCAAGGTCACCCACTGCACTTTCAGATGGCCAGTATTCATCGAAGGACATAAAATTCTTATCCTTTATGACACAAAGCTGAATCACAGGCTTTTTTTCTTCTCCAGCCCACCATCTTTCAAGTTTTTTGAAAACCTCTTTTTTCATTTGAACTCCTGAGGGTGTCTTTTTTTTAATTCTTCGATTGCCCACAACCTGTTTGTTTCTTCCAGACGTCTGCAGTAATCCTTGAGCTTTCCCCTTGAATGGAATGGTCCTCCTTCTTCCAGAACAAGCCACAGGGGGTCAACCGGATAAGGAGACTTTTTCATCATCTCATCATGCCATTTCAGATAAAGATGGGTTGCTTCAGCGCATACCCCGGGCAATTGAGATGCAAGATTGTTTTGTTCATTCGGGTCCTGTTTTATATTGAAAAGCATCTCATCAGGATAAAGGTGATAAAAGTCGTGATAGGTTCTGATGTAGATATAGTCCTTCCATCTTACAGAACGTTGGCACCCGTGACAGCACTGACTTAAAACAAGATACTCCCTGCCGCAATTTTTACCTTCTTTAATTGCTTGTGCAAAGCTTATCCCGTCAATACTGTCAGGAAATTTTATTCCAAGCATTTCAGCGATTGTTGGAAGAAGGTCTATATTATAATGAAGTCCGTCATCAACTGATGGACCATTTGTGTACCCAGGCCATTTTATTATCAAAGGTATCCTGTGTGTGATGTAATCGGATGTTCCATGTTCAGAGCAACACCCAAGTTCTCCAAGGTTTTCTCCGTGGTCGGATGTGATGATTATCGCAAGGTCATCGACTTTTTTTGACGCCAGCGCGTCAAGTACGATTCCGGTATGGATGTCAACGTATCTTATTCCGCAATCATATCCGTCTATCATCTTTCTTGCTGATTCCATGCTGTCAATCACGGCAGGATGTTTTGGAAATCTATCCTGCACATCAGCAGGAGAAAACATACCGTAGTCAAGCGCAGAATGCCCTCCCACGCACT
>JAMWBX010000262.1 GCA_023818725.1 Candidatus Omnitrophota bacterium | reverse complement strand
TATGTATCGTTTGATCCAGAAATATGCGTAGGTTCCGAATCTTGTATGTTTCTTCGGGTCAAACTTTCTTATCGCTTGGAGAAGGCCGATGTTACCTTCAGAAATAAGGTCATCCAGAGTGTGTGGATTAAATGCATATTTTTTTGCAATCGAAACAACAAGGCCCTGATTCATCTTAATAAATTTTTCTTGAGCGTTTTTTTCTCCCCGCTTTATTCTTTTTAAAAGTTCCAATTCCTCTTTTCTATCGAGACGTTTCAATTTCTTTTCTACCATAAATATCCGATATTATACCGGAGATTCTTGAAATTGCATCATCAATTTTTGTTATGTTTTTCCCCGATCCGCGAGCAAAATCTGGTTTTCCTCCGCCTGAACCATTCAATATTTTAAGCGCTTGTTGTATAATGTCATGTGCCTGGACCATATTTGAAATATCAGGTGTAACCTTACATACAGCGACCACTTTTTCATCAAATGTCCCAGCAAGGAAGACAACAGCTTTTTTTATATCTGAGGAAACCAGATCAGCGATTTTCCCAAGTTGATCAAACGTTATTCCATCGGCTCTTCCTGCTATGAGATGGATAACCTGATTTTTTATTTGTATATCCTTTTTGTTTTTTTTCAATGTTGTAGCAATATCCATGGTCGATTTTTCTATAATTGAGTTGAATCTTTTTTCAAGATCCTGCATCTGTTTTTTTAACTTGTTTATCGAGAATGATAAATTTTCAGGAGGGGTTTTCATCATGTTGCTTGCTTGCAAAAGAATTTCGACGTGTTTTTTAAACCAGTTATAAGCGGTTTCTCTTGTAACTGCCTCGATTCTTTTTAAGTTTTCTCCAATAGATGAAAAACATGTTATCTTTATTATGCCAATTTCTGATGTTGATTGAACATGCGTTCCCCCGCATAATTCAGCATGGAAGTCTCCAGTTTTAACGACCCTGACTCTTTCTCCGTATTTTTCAGTGAATAATGCAATTGCTCCAGATTTTAGTGCTTCTTGATAGTCCATTTCTTCTATTTTTACAGGACGGTTTTCGAATACTATCCTGTTAACACATGTTTCGAGTTTATCCACAGTTTCCTGTCCAATTGGTTCAGGATATATAAAGTCGAACCTTAATTTATCAGCGCCAACATAAGAACCAGCTTGTTTGGCGTGATTGTTCGAAAGTCTTCTTAAACAAAAATGGAGCAGATGTGTTGCTGTATGGTTTGCAGCTACATCCATTCTGTGTTCACAAGAAACTGTCGCAATAACCTGTTCCCTTTTCCGAACGTCCTGTGGATTTCCAGAACGAAATTTTCCGATGTGAAAGATTACACCTCGCTCATCTATTTGAGTGTCAAATACTTCAAAATCCCATTTTTCCCCTTTAATTGTGCCCTTGTCTCCAACCTGTCCACCCTTTTCCGGGTAAAAAGGTGAGCTATCAAGGATTAATTCCCAGAGGTTTCTGTCAACTAGATGGTAGAAGGCAACAACTTCACATTTGCTTTCTATCGTTTGATATCCTGTGAAAGTGGTTTCATTGATTTTTTCGGAATCGAAAATCACCTGTCTTTTTTGTTCAAAGACTGAATTCCGTCTCGACTTTTCCTGTTGCTTTCTGAGAAATTGCTCAAAAGTGTGCCAGTCTGGTTTCAAATTACTTTCCTCCGCAAGATCTGAAATTAGATCTCGAGGGATTCCGTATGTGTCGTACCACCTGAAAAGAACTTCTCCAGGAATAGTATCGTTGTGTAATCTTGACGTTTCAGATTTAAAAATCTTTCTGGCTGAATACAGCAGCTCTGAAAACTTTTTTTCTTCTTCGTATATCACATCTTTTATCTCTTCGATATGCTTGTTCAGTTCGTAATAGGCATTTGCGAATATTAAGGCTAGGGGTTCAACCAGACAGGTTAGAAAGGGTTCTTTAAATCCAATTCTCGTGCCCTGGAAATACGCTCTTCTTATTATCCTTTTTAAAACATAACCTCTGCCTTCGTTATCCGGGTATACGCCATCGGAAATAAGAAACGCCATAGCCCTCACATGATCAACAATTATTCTGAACTCCCTGACGGTTTTCTTATCATATTTCAATCCGGAGATTTTCTCCAGTTGGTTTATCAACGGAATGAAAAGATCTGTCTCATAATTAGAATTTTTACCCTGCATAATTCTTGCAATTCTCTCAAGTCCCATGCCGGTATCCACGCCCTTTCTTTTTAATGGCTGCAGGCTTCCATCCGTCTGCTGATTATACTGGGGAAATACCAGATTCCAGAATTCAAGGAAACGATTGCAGTCGCAGCCTGGCTTGCAGTTATTGTTTTCGCAGGATGGATCAATTCCAAAGTCTATGTATATTTCGGTGCATGGTCCACACGGACCGGTATCACCTGCTGGGCCCCAGAAATTGTCCTTCTTTCCAAGTGGAACTATTCTACTTTCCGGAAGAAGTTTTTTCCATATCTTCAGAGTCTCACTATCTTCCGAATAATAGGAAACCCAGATTTTTTCTTTACCGATCTTAAGAATTTCTACTACAAATTCCCATGCCCATTGAATTGCCTCTTGTTTGAAATAATCCCCGAAGGAAAAATTTCCAAGCAATTCAAAAAAGGTATGATGTT
>JAMWBX010000261.1 GCA_023818725.1 Candidatus Omnitrophota bacterium | reverse complement strand
AAACCATCTTTTAATACTTTATTTTATGAATTCCTTGTGAACCGCTTTCAATGCCTTCTGTCCTTCTTCCTTTTTTATAATGCAGGAAATTTTTATTTCAGATGTGCTTATCATTTCAATATTCACTCCTGAATCCGCCAGGGCTTTGAACATTCTTGCCGCAACGCCTGGATGATTCATCATTCCAAGACCTATTACTGTGATTTTTGCGATATTTGTATCAGAAGTTACATCTTTACATTTCAATTCTTTGCCGAGTTTTTTAGCAATTTCAAACGCCTTTTCAAACTCGGAAATGTTTACAGTGAAAGAGAGATCAGTATACCCGTGAGTGCTCACATTTTGGACAATAACATCAACATTGATACTAGCCTCGCCCAGCTTACCAAAAATCTTTGCGGCAACTCCAGGTCTGTCAGGAACGTTGAAAAATGTTATTTTGGCCTGATTTTCATCAAGGGCAACAGATGATACAACTGCACCTTCTTTGAAATCAACTTCAGTAACCATTGTCCCTCCATCGTCCACAAATGTTGATTTTACTAAAAAAGGTATGTGATATTTTTGTGCAAATTCAACTGCTCGGGATTGCATCACCTTTGCTCCTGCAGAAGCCATTTCAAGCATTTCTTTATAAGAGATTACCGGTATAATACGAGCGTCAGGCACAATGTTTGGGTCAGCAGTGAATACTCCGGGAACATCTGTGTATATTTCGCATATTTCTGCTTTTATTGCTCCTGCAATTGCAATTGCTGTCAAATCTGAGCCGCCTCTTCCAAGGGTTGTGATGCTATCTTCTGCGCTTATTCCCTGAAATCCCGCAACGACCACAATCTTGCCTTTTTTCAGTTCTTCGATTATCCTGGTTGTGTCAACTGTGCGGATCTTTGCCTTTGTATGGGTGTTATCCGTTTTTATACCGGCCAGAAATCCAGGTAGACCTTCAGCCTCGAAACCCAGATTTTCAATAGCAATGCACAATAAAGCTACAGAAACAAGTTCGCCCGTTGAAAGAAGCAAATCCATTTCTTTTGTCGGCGGGTTGGAAGTTATTTGTTTTGCAAGATTGATAAGATTATCGGTTGTCTTTCCCATTGCGGATACCACGACAACTACTTTGTTTCCATTTTTATGGCAGTTTACAACCTTTTCCGCAACCTTCTTTATTTTTTCGATATCCGCAACAGAACTACCGCCATATTTTTGAACGATTATCGCCATTTTTCATTATTTGGTTATGGACAAATTTATTAACAAAGTATTATATCATAATCCTGAGCTTTTTGAAAAATAAAAAATTTAAAATTGATTATTGCAGGTAGCTATCTTTAAGAATGTTAAGATGCCCGTTAAGGTATTCAATCGCAGTTTGCTGTCTTTTACCTTCTTCCTGAATCTTTTCAATTCTCAAGACGCCCTGCCCACATGCTACAAGAATTTTTTTGTTAAGGTCGACAAATCTTCCTGGTTCGGTGTATTTTCCGGTTTCCTTTTCAACTTCTGATTTTTTTATTTTCAGCAATTTTTTCCTTTTTGGTGAAATAAGAAACGAGTATGCCCCGGGCCAATCGGCAAATCCTCTGATTTTATTATGAATTGAAATAGCTGAATCATTCCAGTTTATTTTTCCGTCACTTTTTTTAAGTTTTGGTGCATAGGAAACTTTGCCGGTTTGTTCGATTCCTCTGTATCCTGATACAAACCTGGCAATAGCATCTTTAAGAACATCGAAACAGATGAGAGACAATTTTTCTCTGAGAGTGAAAATGTCATCATTTTCTTCAATGTTTAATACCTTCTGGCTGAGTATTTTCCCAGTGTCAATGTTTTCATCCATAACAATGACTGTTACACCGGTTTCTTTTTCACCATTCACAATAGCCCATTCTATTGGAGCAGGCCCTCTGAATTTCGGAAGAAGGGAAGGGTGGACATTGATAGAAGATAATTTTGGGATTCTCAGAAATTTTTCTGGAATGATTTTCCCGTATGAAATCACAACAAAAAGGTCCGGTTCGATTTCTTTTAATGCTTTGTAAAAATCATCATTTCCAGTAAGTTTTTCTGGCTGGAAACATTTAATGTTATTTTTCACCGCCCATAATTTTACTGGCCCTGGAAGAATTTTTAGATGTCTTCCGCATGGTTTGTCCACAGCGGTAACAATCGCAACAAGATTATACGCCTGCTTAATTTTTTCAAGACAGGGAATTCCAAATTCAGAACTTCCCCAGAAAATTATTCTCATTTTTGATCTTATTTTTGGAAAACCAGTGCAGCGCCCGAGACAATGCCAGAATCGTTTCCGAGTCCGGCTGGAACAACTTCAACTGTTTCTGAAAGAACTCGCATTGCCCTTTCTTTTATTGTTTTTCTGACTGTTGAAAAAAGAATTTCTCCTGCCTGGGCAATCCCACCTGCGAGAATAATTCTGTCAGGATTTAGCATATTGACCATTCCAGCAAGAAAAGCTCCAAGTGCTGTTGCCATTTCAACCCACACTTCTTCTGCAACCTTATCTCCTTTTTTGACCTTCCAATGGCTCAAAGGTGACCATGTGGTGATGCCAGCACACAATAAAGGTGCAGCTCCTTTTTCATCTAGGTTTTCTGGAATGCGAAGCACAAACTTTT
>JAMWBX010000260.1:1299-2683 GCA_023818725.1 Candidatus Omnitrophota bacterium | reverse complement strand
ACTCAGGATATTTTCTACTTTTGAAAAAAGACGAAAATGTGATCGAAATCGATCTCAGGGGGAAAAAAATCAGGGGAACCTATGTTTTACTATTTTTTAGAAAAGACAACCACAGGAAAAACTGGTTGCTTTTTAAAAAACAAAAAGAAGTTCAGACTAATTGAAACCTTCTTTCTTTTCTTGTTTCTTGTTTCGGGCTGCACACTAACTGTTGGCACAAAATACCCGGAAAAAAAGGTTGCGATAAAAAAAGTTGAAAAGAAAGATACAAAGATAGAAGAGGGCGTCTGGCATACTGTCAAAAAGGGAGAAAACCTTTATCGAATCTCACTTTATTATGAAGTACCACGTGATGCTATCAAGCAGGCAAATAATATGAATTCAGATAACATCGTTGTTGGTCAAAAACTTTTCATTCCGAAAGCCAAAAAGAAACCTCCAATTTTCGCTCTTAGTCCCAACTATACGCCGATTGAAACCCAATCAAAGACAGTTGAGCAGCCGGCAGTAGAAACAAAGCCTGAGGTAAGAATAATAAAAGACAAGGATTTTCTCTGGCCCGTAGAAGGAAAGATAATATGCAATTATGGAGAACTTGGCAACAACGGACTGGACATTCTTACAAAGCCATCAGCACCAGTAAAAGCTGCAAAGGATGGTAAAGTCGTATATGCTGGTGCAACTGCCAAGTATGGAGAAACAATCATCATTGAGCACGAAAACGAAGTCTTTACAGTTTACGGACATGATATGATTATTAAGGTAAAACAGGGTCAAATAGTAAAAGCAGGTTCGATTATAGCGGAAATGAAAAATTCAGGTTCAGCCAGAAGGTACCTTCACTTTGAAATAAGGATAAGAAATAAACCGGTAAACCCGCTGAACTATCTTGAAAAATGAGAACCAGAAAGGAATGGGAAGAAATAGAAGAAAAAACGCTTGCACCGTATGCTGTTAAAAGTAAATATCATCTTGGAAGGCAATACAAAGAACATGAACATCCCTTAAGAACGGCTTTCCAAAGAGACAGAGATAGAATAATTCATTCAACCGCTTTCAGACGCCTTGAATATAAAACCCAGGTATTTATCTACCATGAGGGCGACTATTACAGAAACCGTCTGACCCATACTATCGAAGTTCAGCAGATTGCCCGTTCCATAGCAAGGAACCTTGGATTGAATGAGGACCTTGTTGAAGCTATTTCTCTTGCACACGACATAGGGCACACCCCATTCGGCCACAAAGGAGAACAGGCCCTTAATGAAATAATGAAGAAATTTGGTAGAAGTTTCGAGCACAACAAACACGGGTTAAGGGTGGTAGACATTCTTGAGGTAAGGTATCCACAATTTGATGGGCTCAAGCTTACATATGAAGTCCG
>JAMWBX010000260.1:0-1289 GCA_023818725.1 Candidatus Omnitrophota bacterium | reverse complement strand
TATGAAACATAAGACAAGTTATGATAGTCCTGAAATTGAACCGTTTTCAGAACATTTATCGCCAAGTCTTGAGGCGCAGGTTGTAAACCTTGCAGACGAAATCGCATACACAAGCCACGATCTCGATGATGGGTTGAAAAGCGGAATCCTTGAGGAAAGTGATCTTTCAGGCCTAAAGATATGGGAAAATGTCGTGAAAAAAATAGGAAAATATGAAGACCGGGAAACAGCAAGAACTACTGCTGTGAGAACATTAATCAATATCCTGGTCAAGGATGTCATCGAAACAAGTGAAAAACACATCCTTGAAAACAGAATCGAAAATGTTATCCAAGTAAGAAATATTCAGCCAATTATAAAATTCAGCAAAGAACTTCACGCTCAATACAATGAACTGAAAAAAACACTGCTTGAAAAAATGTATAATCATTACAGAGTGATAAGAATGGCTGAAAAAGCATCAAGAATTATTAAGGACCTTTTCAATGCATACTACAAGGAACCAAGACAAATTCCACCGCAATCATGCAGAAGAATTAACAGGGAACCAATAGAACAGATAATTTGCGACTATATAGCAGGTATGACTGATAGATTTGCACAGGAAGAACATAAGAAGCTTTTTGACCCACACAGTCTGGTATAATGGAAAAAAAAACTGCCTGGATCATTTTGAACATGTTAAAAAAGATTGGACCAGTGCAAACAAGAAAGTTGATCTCCTTTTATAAAGACCCGCGTGAAATTCTGAATGCCAGACCCGAAGAAATAGCAAGACTGCTAAATCCTTTGGCGGCAGAAAGCATCAAAAACTGGGGAAAAATAGAATGGGAAAAGGAGCTAGAAAGATCTGAAAAGCTCGGAGTTGATATACTTACGATAGAAGATTCAGGGTATCCTGAATCATTAAAACAAATTCCTGATCCACCAATTGTACTTTATGTTAAAGGCAGAATCCCACAAGATGCAATTTTTATTGCTGTCGTGGGCACAAGAAACCCATCCTTGTACGGAGCATCAATGGCTGAAAAATTTTCATCGCAACTTGCGAGCTATGGTTTTTGTATTGTAAGTGGAATGGCAAGGGGCATAGATTCAATAGCGCATAAAGCAGCACTGAAGTCGAAAAAACAAACAGTGGCAGTTTTAGGCTCTGGAATCGAAAACATCTATCCAAAGGAAAACAAAAACCTTGCTGAAGATATTTCCCACAATGGCGCAGTAATATCAGAATTCCCGCTTGATACTCCACCTGAAAGGTTTAATTTCCCGCGAAGAAACAGAATAAT
>JAMWBX010000259.1 GCA_023818725.1 Candidatus Omnitrophota bacterium | reverse complement strand
GACCTCTCACGCATGACCTTTTGCGATCCGTCATAGAAAAGTTGAATGGAAAGATAAAAGGGCTTGAGATACATTCATTGAAGGAGAATACATATTATGCGAATCTTATCATTGAAACAGACTCTGGCTCTGAACTCAAGGTTGATTGCAGGCCAAGCGATGGCATAGCACTTGCTTTGAGGGCATCTGCACCAATATTTGCTTCAGAAGATTTGATGGAACCGCCTGATGTTGTAAAATATTATTCAGGAAAGGAGTCCTTGAAGGCTTCAGCTTCGGATAATCCAATCAATCAGAAGGAAGTTGAAGAATTCAGAAAATATCTTGAACAACTAAATGCGCGGGATTTCTGGAAGAAGCTGGAACAGGATTCCCAGGAACATTAAAAGGAGGGGATGAGATATGTCAGGACACAATAAGTGGGCAAGCATAAAGCATAAGAAGATGGCAACAGATGCAAGAAAGGGCAAGATGTTTACAAAGCTCATCAGAGAGATAATGATGGCTGCCAGGTTGGGCGGAGGAAACCCGGACAATAATCCGCAACTTCGTATGGCAATTGAAAGAGCAAGAAGCATAAATATGCCAAATGATAACATTCAACGGGCCATAAGGAAAGGTACAGGTGAGGAAGCTGGAATGGCGTTGGAAGCTGCAGGATATGAAGGCTACGGACCAGGAGGAGTTGCTATTCTTGTTGAGACATTGACTGACAACAAACGCAGAACTGCCGCAGAAATTAGGTCAATATTTTCCCGACACAACGGAAGCCTTGGTGAAAGCGGATGTGTTTCCTGGATGTTTGAGAGAAAAGGTGTGGTTACAGTAAAAAACCACAATATTGATGAAGAAAAACTACTTTCTCTTGCTCTTGATGCTGGAGCTGATGATCTTAAACTGGATGGTGAACTGTTTGAAATCATATGTCCCCCTGATAAACTGGAAGCCATAAAGAAAATTCTTGAAAGCAACAAAATTCCAGTAGAAAGTGCTTCTGTAAATCTTATTCCGAAAAATACCGTCAGGTTAGAAGGAAAAGAGGCCGAACAACTTCTGAAGTTGCTTGACGAACTTGAAGAACATGACGATGTACAGAGTGTGCATTCAAACTTTGATATTCCGGACGAACTGATTGAGGCGATGTCCAGTTGAAGCAAAATACTGGTATCACTGTTCTGGGAGTGGATCCAGGTATAAACAATTTCGGTTACGGTCTTATTCTGGAATGTTTTGATTCTCTGAAACCGATAAAATACGGACAGTATTCAGTTCCTAAAAATATCTCCTTCGACGATAAGCTAGTCTTTATTGGTGAAAAATTTTCTTCAATTGTTGAAGAATTAAGGCCCGATTTTATGGCAATAGAAAAAATATATGTCGCCAGAAATACACAGGTTGCACTTGCAATAGGAGTTGTCTCGGGAATTATTGCCTATTGTGGGATTTTAAGAGGTATAAAAGTCATATTCATAACTCCCGGTGAGATAAAAAAGACCATCACAGGTGGCGGACAGGCAATTAAACAACAGGTTTGTTTTATGGTTCAGAAGTTGCTTGGATTACAGGAAGACCCAGGTGAACACGCAATAGATGCTCTTGCTGCAGCTATAAGTTTTGTATCAATCAAAAAGTTTAATAATATGTTCGAGAAATTATGATTTGTTCAATTGAAGGGAAATTGATTCGCAGGATGCCCATGGAAGTTTTTATAGAAGTTGGTGGGATTTGCTATCTGTTGAACGTTCCACTTTCCACTTCCAGTGTGCTTCCAGAAGAAGGCTCACCGGTCCGACTTTTTACAATTATGATGATAAGGGAGGAAAATCCTGAACTTTATGGGTTCGCTACAGAAAAGGAATGGAAAATATTCCAGAAAATGATTCTTCTTCCCGGGGTCGGTCCAAAACTTGCCTTGAGAATTCTTTCAAGGTTAACTCCGGATGAAATATGGAGTGCAGTTATGTCTGGAGATGTTGAGTTTTTGAAAAAAACCCCTGGTATAGGGAAAAAAACTGCAGAAAGACTTGTTGTGGAATTGAAAGATCATTTAAAAAGTATGGGACCCATAGCTGAAGATGTTTCAGGTCAATTTGTTGCAGAAGCGATTGAAGCGTTAACAGTGCTCGGGTATAGAAGAAATGAAGCTCAGCAAATTGTTAGAAGAACAGCAACTGAAATAGGAAAGAAGCCGGAAAGTTTAGAGTCTTTTCTAAAAGAAATACTCAAGAGGATGTAACATGGAAGAAAGAATAACAACCCCGGACAAACTTAGAGATGACCTTAAGTATGAGAGTTCACTCAGGCCGGAAACATTTGAAGATTTTGTCGGTCAGAAGCAGGTCAAAGAAAATCTTTCAATTTTCATAAAATCAGCAAGGATGCGAAGAGACGTGCTTGACCATGTACTCCTTTATGGCCCGCCGGGTCTGGGAAAAACAACCCTTGCTTATATTATAGCAAATTCTCTTGGCGTAAATATAAAGGCCAGTTCAGGACCCGTACTGGAAAAGGCTGGTGACCTTGCTGGCATACTTACCAATCTTGAGAAGGGCGATATCTTTTTTATTGATGAGATTCATCGTCTTCCAAGACAGGTTGAAGAGTATCTTTACAGCGCAATGGAGGATTTTACAATTGATATAATGATCGGTGACGGACCAAAGGCGAAATCAGTCAAGATACCATTAAAGC
>JAMWBX010000258.1 GCA_023818725.1 Candidatus Omnitrophota bacterium | reverse complement strand
ATCATAAAAAGAACAATTTTTAAAATCACAAGGGCAGGTGAACTTGTTGGAAGAGAGCTCGCAAAAAATCTGAATGTTCAATTCGGAATCGTCGACATCTCACTTGCTCCAACTCCTGCGCCAGGAGATTCTGTCGCTAAAATAATCGAGGCGTTTGGCATTGAAAAGGCAGGCGCGCCAGGATCAACATTTGCAATAGCACTTTTAATGGATGCCGTGAAAAAGGGCGGCGCAATGGCAAGCGGAAATGTCGGAGGATTGAGCGGAACATTTATTCCTGTCAGCGAAGACGCGGGAATGGCTGAGGCAGTGGAAAAAAATGCTCTTACAATTGAAAAGATTGAAGCTTTTACCGCTGTCTGTTCTGTGGGTATCGATATGATTGCGATTCCTGGCGATACTCCGCCTGAAACAATAAGCGCTATCATTGCTGATGTCCTTGCAGTGGGCATCATTAACAACAAAACAACGGCAGCAAGAATAATTCCTGTTCCCGGAAAAAAACCAGGAGATAAAGTTTCATTCGGCGGGCTGCTCGGTGAAACGCCTGTGATGGCGGTGAATAAATTTTCATCCTCAAAATTTTTAAAAAGGGGCGGAAGAATGCCAGCGCCCCTGACCGCTCTTCATAATTAGAAATTCATAACAACTTCTTAAAAAATCCCCCTTCTGTCCCCCTTTATGAAAGGGGGAAACTGCTTTTGAAATCCCCCTTCTGTCCCCCTTTATGAAAGGGGGAAGGATGAAGGAAGGAAAGAGGGGCAGGGGATTTTTTATAATTTTTATTATTAGCAGACATTGTTTTTTATTATTTCGAAAACCTCGAAAAAATCATTGCTTTTGCAAACATGGTTCACAATTTCATTAAGCTGATTGGATGTAGAATTGAAAGCGATTGATAAACCACATATCTTAGCAATTGGTACATCCCCTTCGCTATCGCCAACACATATGACCTGCTGCGGAAGAATTTTCTTTTTTTTCAAGATATTTTTCAAGATTTTACCTTTTTCGCCATGTGAGATATTGATTCTCACCCCACCTGTAAGAATGCCATTGCGCTTCAGCAAACGATTTGAAACGACAACATCAAAACCAATTTCCTTTTTTAATCTTTCAGGAATATATTGCAGGCCTGTTGAAATCGCAATAAGGCAAAAGCCCATTTTTTTTAATCGAAGAAGACACCTTTTCGCATTCTTTGAATATGGAACACGATTGAATAGCCCTGAAATTCGGGATTCAGGCATTCCTTTCCAGTGCATGGCATCAAGTTTGCAAAATTGCCTGTAACTGATTTTGCCAGCAAGAAACATATCCTGGTACTTGTGGGCAAGCGCATCCCAGTTGCCAAGCCGCTCGTGAAGATACCTCCAGGAGCTGATCGGTTTAACTATTGTTCCGTCAATGTCAAAAACAATGGCAATAAATTTTCTTTTCTTCCTCACAGTTACCTCACCAAACCAGCAAGCTGGCCGCACGCAGCCTTAATATCTGCTCCGCGCGACTTTCTAACTGTCACCCTCACATTCTTTCTTTTTAACCTGTTTGCAAACCAAATCATCTTTTCTTGTGGTGCCGGTTTCAAAGGTGACTGTTTTATAATGCTTAGCGGTATAATGTTTACATCTGCAGACAATGAATTTGCGACTTTGGCAAGCGAAAGTGCGTGTTTTTCATCATCATTTATACCATCTATCAGGATGTACTCAAATGTTATTCTTCGTTTTGTTTCATTCCTGTAGAATCTGCAAGCGTCAAAAAGCCGCGGCAAAGGAAATATTTTATTTATCGGCATAAGCATGCTTCGGGTTTCATTTATTGCAGAGTGAAGAGAGATTGAAAGACGAACCTGCCAGCCAATTTTTGCAAAATCTATTATTCGCGGCACGACTCCGGAAGTTGAAACAATTATCTTCCTGCTTCCGATGGCTATGCCATTTTTATCGTTTATTATCTTGATTGCCTTAATAACTGCGTCATAGTTATCAAACGGTTCTCCCATTCCCATAAAAACAATGTTGGTGATTTTTATTTGCTTCCTGAACATAATATACAAAACCTGTCCGAGTATTTCAGAAACGTTGAGATTTCTGATGAATCCCATCTTTCCGCTTGCGCAAAACAGGCAACCAAACTTACAACCAACCTGCGTTGAAATACAGATGGTTGTTCTTTTATTTTCTGGAATCACCACTGTTTCAATAAAGTTGTTATCGAAAAGACGAAAAACATATTTTTTTGTTCCATCTCTGGATATCTTTACATCAAAAACCTCTGGAAATTCAGCGGTATATTCAGACGCTAAAATTTCTCTCAATTTTTCCGGCACATCAGACATTTTTGAAAATTCTTCAATCCCCCTCGCATAGAGCCAGTTGAAAATCTGGATAGCCCTGTATGTTGGTTCTCCTAAGGAAGAAACAAGTTCGCCAAGATCAGCTTGGTCCAGGTCCCTGATATTCTTTTTCATTTTTTCCCTGCCTCTACAATCCTGCATTCAACATCCGGCCGCCTGGCATAAAGCAAAACCTTGTTCTTTGCGTAATCAAACACTTCGCTGTCTGCAATTTTGCCTCTTATTACGCACAATGGTCCTGGCGCAGATTCGCAATAGATCACAAAATCTCCAGTTTTCGCAAGATTTGCAAGAAGTTCGTTTTCATTCTTATTTCTACCTACCACAATCAGTACATCCTTATGC
>JAMWBX010000257.1 GCA_023818725.1 Candidatus Omnitrophota bacterium | reverse complement strand
TCAGTTTATCATTTAATATCTGTGTTGTGAAAATCCACATCCCCTGTCAAGAAATTTAACATCTACTTGCAAATAATATCCAAAAACTGGTTCTTAAATACATCTTTATCATTGGGCTTTTCTTGGAACCGTCTACCAACCCATCTTTCCCATATTTTAAATGCCTGTTATACCACTTGTTAGTAGTTTTATCAATTTATATTTTGAATTTCTTTCATTTTCGCGATTTGCTCGGCAATCTTGACAACTTCTTCAAGCTTTAATTGATGACTCCTCAAAACAGGGTTAATCTGTAAGCTTTCAAGAATGGAGAGGATTATTTTTTTATCCATTCTGAATGACTTGCTCAATACGTTAAGAATGGTTTTTCTTCGCTGGACAAAAAGCCTTGGAAGGATAGACCACACAGCCTTAGGGTCTTTTATTTCTATTTTGGTTTTGGCCTTCGGAATAATTTTCATCACAACGGATTTGATTTCGGGTTCTGGATAGAACACACAACAGGGGATTCTATAGCATATTGAGCAGCTGGTTAAAAGTGCAAACACGGCAGAAATAAACCCAAAGTTTTTATC
The DNA here is from genome assembly GCA_023818725.1 of Candidatus Omnitrophota bacterium. GTDB lineage: Bacteria > Ratteibacteria > UBA8468 > B48-G9 > DTJG01 > DTJG01. The sequence goes on along the minus strand of JAMWBX010000257.1, from coordinate 2,130 downwards.
CCCTGTTTTAGCAACAATTCTTTTGGCTACATCTTCCGGTATCATTACAACAGCCATCTTCCAGAATTGTCTGAATTTTAGCAATTCAAACAGAATTGGAGTCGCGATATAATAAGGAAGATTTCCAATTATTTTGATCTTGTTTTTAAATTTCAAAGTATTCCATTCAAGCTCAAGAAAATCTTTTTCCTCAATGCGCACATTTTGAATGCCAGAAAGTCTAGCTTTGAGAATGCTGGCAAGTTTTTTGTCCTTTTCATAAGCGTAGACAAAACTGGCTCTTTCAACCAGTGAGCCTGTTAACGCGCCCAGTCCTGGACCTATTTCCACAAATATATCATCCTTCGCTATTTCTGCAAAGGAAAGAATTTTATCCCTTATATTTCTGTCTATGAGAAAATTCTGTCCCAGTTCTTTTCTGGGCAAAATATTATGTTGTTTGAGGGTTTGTTGTAGTTGATTGAGTGTCAAGAATGTGTCCATTGTTTTCTTTCAGCAAGGCTGACGGCAGTTTTTATCGCTTCCTTCATTGCTGAAGCGCATGCCTTATTTTTCCACGCAATGTCAAAAGCGGTCCCATGTCCGGGGCTAGTTCTGATCCATCCAGTTTTATTGACCGTGATATTGACGAGTTTTTCAAAAAAAAGTGTTTTGAGCACTGGTAATGCTTGATCATGATACATAGATACTATCAGGTCGGTGTTATCTTTTTCAATTACATTTCTGAAAATGGTATCAGCAGGATAGGGGCCAGAGACATTGAGACCTTTTTTTGAAAGTTCTTTAATGACAGGAGTAATAATTGTTTTTTCTTCTTTGCCAAGAGTTTCTGATTCGCCCGCATGTGGGTTCAACCCACAAAAGGCTATGTGAGGATTTTTTATTCCAAAGAACCTTGCCAAAAACTCTGAGGTGGTCTTAACAGCAGAAGAAAGATTGCTTCTGGATAAATAGCGCCATATTTTTCCCATTGGAATGTGAACTGTAGCAAGTAGCACTCGAATTTTTCCGGCAGTCATCAGCATGTAAGTTCTTTCCTTCGAAAAGAACGAAAGAGCTTCTGTATGTCCATGGTATGAAATCCCGGAAAGATTCCACCCTTTTTTTGATACAGGAGCGGTAATAATGCAATCTCCTTTATTTTCTTTGAGAAGACACCATGCTTTTTTTAGATATGAGAAAGAAGCCCTGCCGGCAAGAGCAGAATCCTTTCCCTTTGGAAATTCCCTGTTTTTTATCACCGGCACATCAACAAGAAATACATTTTCTTTTGTTTTTTTTATTTTGAGGTTTTCAAATGTGTTGATGATGACGGATTTATCTCCCACTAGCACAGGAATGAATCTTAAACCTTCTTTCATTAATTCATACACTGCTTTAATTGATACCTCCGGACCAATTCCAGCAGGATCACCAATTGATATTAACGCTCGTATCATTGGCTGACGGGGATAGAAAGTTTTTTAGCGATATTCGCGTCGAAAATCTTTATTGGAATTTTTTCCGCAAGGCTATCAAGATATTTAGAATATTCCTTGACGAATTTTTCCTGTCTAATTTCCTGGTAGGCTCTTTTGTATCTTTCTTCAGGAGAGTTGTTTTTTTCTTCTGCAAGAATATACACGATAGTTTTTTCCGGAAGTTTCTTGATAACCGGGGTTCCTTTTCCGGCAGCGTACAGTTCTGAAATAAGGGCAGTGTCAATTTTACTTATGTTAATCCAGCCAGTGGATTCCATTTTTTCTAAATATGCACGATCGGTTTTGATCTCTGCAATGAAGCTTTCGGCAGCAGAAGTCTCGCTGAAAGATTTCTTATATATAAGGAGCTGTTTTTCCTGCGGCATTTCAGACATCTTTTTTGAGATTTCCAGAGGTGAAACTTTTATTTTGGCATGGATTTTCTCAGATATCAGTTTTTCCTTCTGTAAATCCTCAGCAATTATTTCTTTATACTGTTCGACTGTTAATTCATTTTCTCTGATAAATTTGTAGAAATCAATTCCCCTCTTATTCCACTGGTCAACGATAAAATTAAAACGATTGTCAACTTCCTCTTTTTTGACTGAAATCCCCTCCTTTTTTGCCTGAATTATTAACAGATTTTCTTCTATAAGCTGCAAAAGGGCAG
>JAMWBX010000256.1 GCA_023818725.1 Candidatus Omnitrophota bacterium | reverse complement strand
CAGAAAAGGTCGGACTTACTCTTGACTGGTACAACCTTACAGCAAAAGAAACCGGGGCAGGAATTGATGATTCTGTCGGAAACGAAATCGACCTTGGCATCACCTACAAGTACAGCGAAGACCTGAGCTTTGGCCTTGATCTTGGTTATTTCATGGCTGGCGATTATGTTGAAGATACTTTTACAAACCAAGATAAGAATGCATGGCAGGCAATCGTGACTATGAGCGTTGCATTCTAAGTATTGTTGGAGATTGGAGGGGGCGCGGAATGCGCCCCCTTTTTTTTGTGCTAAAAAATTGTTATAATATAATTTTCAGGGCAAGAAAATCTCGCCCAGCCTCTCTTCATCAGGAAAGAGGGGAGAAAAAAGCAGTTTCCCCCTTTGTAAATGGAGATTCGGGGGATTTTATGAAAATAACTGCAAATATCAGAAAATTTCTAAAAAACGCGCTTTCAGAGGACATTGGTAAGGTTGATATTACAACAGAGACCCTTTTTTCTGAGGACTTCCTAATTACGGCGCATCTTATCACGAGACAGTTCTGTATACTCGCTGGTATTGACCTTTTTAAGGAAATATTTTTGATTCTTGATAAAAAAACATGTTTTCATAAGTGTGTTTCTGATGGTGCCCGATTAAAAGCAGGCTCAACCGTATGCGTTATAAAAGGCAGGGCAAAATCAATTTTAACTGGAGAAAGAGTCGCGTTGAATATGGTTTCTCATTTGTCAGGAATCGCGACATATACAAATGAATTTGTGATGGCAACAGATGGCAGATTCAAGATACTGGACACAAGGAAAACACTTCCTGGCTTGCGCGAATTTGAAAAATATGCTGTAAGAATTGGTGGTGGCTATAATCACAGAATGAATTTATCTGAAATGGTTTTGATAAAGGATAATCACATTAATTTATGGGCGAAACACAGAGGCACAAACAGATCTGACGCGATAAGACAGCTAACATCGCGGGCAAAGAAAAAACTTAAGCTTGTTGTTGAGGTTGAGGTTGAATCATTTGAGGAATCGATGGTTGCAATGGAGTCAGGCGCTGATATCATAATGTTTGATAACACAGGGATTTCAGAAATAAAAAAATTTTTAAGTCATTGTGGTGAAAATCGGCCGCTTATTGAGGTTTCTGGTGGAATTGAGCTATCTGATATTAAGAAATTAAAAGAGATTGATATTGATTTTGTTTCTGTTGGAAAAATTACCCATTCAGCGCCGGCGGTCGATTTCAGCCTTGAAATTCTTTGATTTTTAGTCTTTTCACTTTCTACCTGTGTTTTATCCTTCTTCCTTCTTCCCTTTCATAAAGAGGAAAGTACGAAGCTGCTTCGCCTTTTGAAAAAGGGATAGTAGGGGGATTTTTCACATCTCCCCAAGCCTTCTTTAAAAAAGAGGGGAATAATTAGTAAGGCAGATGGAAAGAAAAGGACCTCAAAGAAACCCTAAGGGTTTTATCGCTTTATCACGTTAATTTTGCACCTTGCTTTTTCGCAATTACTCAGATCGATTTTATAACAAAAGCCAGATGGTTCAAGTATTCTTCTGTACAGAACATCGCAGTGTTTGCAATAGTCCTTATATGGCTCAATATGTTTCAATTTAAGCAATTTTCCTTTTGACGGGCAGTGAAACATTGTTATCTTAAATATCCCATTTTTTTCATCAAGTTCCATTTTGAAATCAGCGGCTTCTTCATTCAATGTTTTTGACCAGTAAAGCCAGCATCCTTTTAATCCGTGTTTTTTTACCAGTTTTTTAAGGTCTTTCAGATATCTATCAGAAAGATACTCCCAGAATTTGATAACTGTCTGTTTCCCACCCTTTTTTTCAAGAAACTTAAAAAATTCGCTGTATGCTGGAATAAAGTCAGTACAGGATATCATTCTTTTCTCCTGAAAATAAGAACTGAACCTCCAGTTTTCCTGTCATATTTATCCACTTTGAATTCAAAATCGGTACTCTCAAGAATTGTTTCATAGATTGTCTTTGTGGTTTCAAAAAAGGAGCGACTTACGGGCTGTTTTTTCTTTCTGATATAAGATACAGCCGGGCACTTTTTTATTGACACCTTCAATAAATCTGTTTCACGGTAAATTTTTACTTTTGCGCCCTCTTTTCTGTATAGTTGTTCAATGTAGCCTGCAAGCGCTTTCAATCCCTGTTTTTTTATTTTTTCTTTCATCGGCTTGTAACAGGCAGCGGCAAACTGCTTTAAATATTCTCTTACTGCCTTTTTCCCAAAGTTTTTTTCGATGTAGTCAATTATCATATTCATCGCAATATGGAACTGGGGGTGAAAATACACATTATCAGAAGCCTTTCTTCTCATTACCAGTTTATTCATTTTTAATCCTCGTAAGGCAATAAAAGATTCTGGTATTTTTTAAAAGCGCTATCTATAGCTTTCCGGTTGGATTTACTAAGTATATACTGGTAAAGATTTTTCCATGTGTTAAAAATGCCCATCTTTACAAGAAGATATTTTTCTCCAGCGAGCCAGCATTTTACAGATTTTCCGCCATAAACTGCAAACATGATTTTGTTCATAAGTTCTTGCAATTTCTCTGCCTCATCAATATTTCCATTTTTTACAGCATCAATAATTTTCCCCGCGATATATCCATTGAAAACTCCACCTCCCAGAAGGAGTCCATCATAACCCGCAGTTATGTATTTGACGCAATCAAACTCATTGCCGTTGAAAATGCGC
>JAMWBX010000255.1 GCA_023818725.1 Candidatus Omnitrophota bacterium | reverse complement strand
TTTTTTCACTCTGGCGAACGCAAAATAGACATCAGACATTCCATCTCCTTATTATATAAGTTTGGATTGACGCACCATGCTTATCATTATATCATAATGTCAGAAACAGGTGTGGATTGCATTGGACGCAGGGGGCCCTTTTGAAAAAGTGAAAAAGTATATTCAAAGGTGTTTAAGCACACAGGATGATGCCTCAATACTTGCGTGCGGGAAAATGTTAGCCCCAGAAACTTGTAGAGAAAAGGTCTTCGAAATGGTAAAAGCTGCGCATTCCAAAAATACCGACATGTTTCAACCACGGAGGTAATTGATGAAAATGGATTTTGATTTGAGCGGGAAAGTTGCGCTGGTAACAGGTTCAGGAACAGGTATAGGAAAAGCAATTGCGCTGTGTCTTGCAAGAAATGGAGCAGCCGTTGGCATCCATTACAGAACAAGTCAGAAAGAAGCAGAGCAGGTGCTTGAAGAAGTAAAAAAAACAGGTTCAGACGGGATTCTTGTACAGGCGGACCTGACCGATGAAAAACAGGCAAATCTTACAGTTGACAGGGTTGTATCCGAATTTGGACGGCTTGATATACTTGTTAACAATGCGGGTTCGCCTGTTAAAAGAAGCAGAATAGAAGATTGTCCTGTTGAGTTGTGGAAAAATGTTTTTGATGTGAACATCACAAGCGCATTTATGATCACAAAAAGAGCCATCCCGCATCTTAGAAACACAAAAAATGGTGCAATAGTAAATATCATTTCCTTATCCGTGCAGACAGGGGGAGCCAATGGCGCTGGAGCCTACGCATCCGCCAAAGGTGCATTACTCGTATTTACAAGAACACTGGTAAGAGAACTTGCTCCTGAAATACGCGCAAATGCAGTAATTCCGGGAGTTATAGAAACCCATCACCATGAAATATTCAGCACTCCGGAAAGAATGCAACAGTATAAAAAGGAAACGCCAATGGGTAGAAACGGCACACCTGAGGAAGTAGCTGGTGCTGTGCTGTATCTTGTGAGCGATGCAGCTTCATTTACAACAGGAGCGATAATTGATATCAATGGTGGAAGATTTCTCAGATAAAAAAGAAATTCGCGCGCTCTATCAGAAATTGTTAAAAAGACATGGTCAACCAGGCATTTCAGGGCAATGGAGATTCTGGTGTAAGAGGCCCAAAAACCTTGAAGAAAAAGAAAGAATCATCATAGAATCCATACTAACCCAGCGAGCAAACTGGAAGAATGTAGAAATTGCGGTGTCAAATTTAAAAAGGGCAGATCTTCTAAGTCTGGAAAAAATATTGCAAACATCCGTTGAAAAAATCGAAAACCTTGTAAGACCCTCAGGATTTTATAAACAGAAAGCAAAGCGCCTGAAAAGTCTCGCCAAATTTTTTATTCAAGACATCGGCGGAATGAAAAAGGCAACAGTGATTGATACTCAGAAACTGCGAAAAATGCTTCTTGAAATCAACGGCGTCGGAAACGAAACTGCGGATGATATTCTACTATACGCGCTTGAAAGGCCGGTTTTTGTAATAGATCAGTATACAAAGCGATTTGTGGAAAAACATCTGCCTGTAAAAAATTTTTCTTATAACTTTTTGCAACAAATGTTTGAAAATGCAATTAAAAAAGATTATAAAATATATCAGGATTACCATGCATTGATTGTTATAGAAATGAAGGAAAAAAAATGATAAAAAGAGGTATAGCAACATTCACGCTTGACACAGGAGAGTGTCCACGCTGGCTCTTTGAGAGAATGGTAAAACTGGGAGGCCATATTATTGACATTATCGTTGAAGAATATGGACCTGATGAGTTTATCGCAAGGATTGCAGACCCTGTGTGGTTTCAATCTCTTGGAACAGTTCTTGCTTTTGACTGGAATGCATCAGGGCTGACAACAGTTCTCACCGCGTCTCTCAAGGAAGCCATCAGAGGAAAGCAGAAACAATTGGGACTATTTATATGCGGAGGCAAGGGAAAAACATCCCTTAAAACGCCAGAAGAAATACTCAACTGGGGGGAAATAGTTTTATCCGAATCAGATGTAAAAAGGCTCGTTTACAGCTCAAAAATGGCGGCAAAAGTAGACAACAGCCTTGTTCAGGATGGTTACCAAATTTATCATCATACTTTTTTCTTTTCAAGAAATGGCTCATGGTCTGTAATACAGCAGGGTATGAATCAGAAAAATCAGACAGCTCGGAGGTACCACTGGTACTCAAAAAAAATAATTGACTTTGTGTGCGAACCTCATTCAGGAATAATAAGTCAGATCATCCTTCCCTGTCTCAATTTAACTGCAAAAGAAAGTGAAAGAACAAGGCAGGTAAGCACTGAACTTGTCCGGGGCAGTTATTCAGGATTAATTAAAGATATCCAGATATTAAGAAAGCACTCTGGAAATGTATCAAGAATGATTGCTCTGAAAGCAGGTCAACAGGAACTTGTCTTTGCTGAATTTCAGAACAAGGAATTTCATTATCACCCTGTTTTGGAAGAAGATTTTTCTCAAAGCAGGTATCTTGAAAGAATAATGGCGATTCTATGTGAACGAAAACCGGAAAACTACGAAAAACTTATTTCTGTCGAAGGCGTTGGTCCAAAAACAGTAAGAGCCCTTTCCCTTGTGGCTGAACTAATTTACAGTGCTGCGCCTTCGTATAAAGATCCGGCAAGATACTCATTTGCTCATGGAGGAAAGGACGCAACCCCGTATCCTGTTGACATTGCAACCT
>JAMWBX010000254.1 GCA_023818725.1 Candidatus Omnitrophota bacterium | reverse complement strand
ATCCTTGAAAACAGTCAGATAATAACAGGTGCTTCCTTCCCAATCTTTATTAAATTCAATTACAACTTCTTCTGGCTGCGGATTATGAAGCTTAAAATTAAGTTTCTCCATCTTCTCAATAAGCCACTGATCAAAAAACAATTCCAATCTACTGGCCATATTTTTTATTTCTTTCATCTTATCTTCCTCCTTTCTTTAACTTGCCTTTAACTTGACACACATTTTATATTTTTTCATTGAGAAACTCAAATACTGACTCAGGTGCCTGTTTCTGAAAACAGGGTCTTTCCAGTTTGAAATCAGATACTGTTGATCCTTCTCCTTTACCGGTATTTCAAAAAATTTTTTACTATCGCACTTTCCGTTAAAAACATTTTTATACGCCTTTCTCAAAATGCTTGCGCAGTCAATTGCAAAAACTCCTGTCAGATCATTTACAAGAGCCCATCTTTTTGAAGCAAGATTGAAATCAAAATTCATATCTATCTTTTTTTTGTACGGGTTCACAACAGGAATTGGACACTGCTGATAAATGTGCGGCTTTATGCTCAACCTGTTTAAGGAGTATTTTTCTGGTCCACCCTGGCTTCCTTTAGGAAACATCCAGAGCTTCTGGCACTGGTCTGAAAGAAGAAACTCCATAAAAATTCTGGCATTATCAAGATTTGGCGCTCCTTTCAGTATACCGGCGCAATCCGGATTAATCACTGTTTCTTTTTCGGGCAAAACAAAACACATATTTTCAGCCCCATTAACCTCTATTTGAGCAAGAGCGTACGAGTCAATGGAAAGAGAAACAGCAGTCTGTCCGATCGCTGTGTCCTTTGCTGACTGAGACGCGCTTGCAGGAATACTTGTTGTATTAGCAAGAATTCCAAGTATTGTTTTCCATCCTTTTTCCCATCCGTTTGCCTGAAGAATTATCTCAAACATCATATGCATACTTCCACTGTGACGGGGATCTGACGCACCAACCCATCCATGATAAACTGGTTTTGTAATATCACTCCATCTTTGGGGAACAGGCGCATTGATAAATTCGAGAACTTTTTTGTTGCATAAAATCCCAAAACTTGATAGCACAATACCGTACCAGGTATAGTCTTTATCATAATTTGGTATTCCGCCGCATTTTTCAGGTATGTCTTTCAAAATCGCATCTGACATCTTCCATGGGACAAGCAATCTATGCTCTTTTAATCTTAAATATGGGTCGAGCCCACCACCAAAAAAAACATCGATTCCGGTTGTTTGTGGATTTTTTTTAAAAAGTGATTCAACATATTTTAGGTCATCCGAACTTCCCCCTTGATCAAGCCATTCAATTTTAATGTCTCTGTTTTTGATTTTTTTATAGTAATTAACAAATGCCCTTTCAATCTCAATTTTTACTCCCTCCCAGTGTGGACTTATCACAACAAGTTTTTCCGTGCCATAGCATGGAATTGAAAAAATCGCAATTAGAACCATAAAGTATTTTTGCGCTTTCATTATTGTTCCATTAAAGCAAGTTCGGCCATATACGAGCTTCTGCAAAAAACCCCGGAGAAAACCTTTTTAAAACCCATATTTTCACCGATAACCCTATACTCATCAAAGACCCCTGGCCTTATAAACTCCTTGACATGAGCGCATTCAGATGAGGGCTTCAGATACTGGCCAATCACAAAAAAGTCGCAACCTACCTGACGCAGGTCTCTCATTGTCTCAATCACCTGATTTTTTGTTTCTCCAAGTCCGAGCATTAAAGCGGATTTTGTCAGAAAATTGCGTCTTTTTGCATGCTCAAGTATTTTTAATGAACGGCGGTAATCTGCCTGAGGCCTGACTTCGGCATAAAGAGATTGTACTGTCTCAATATTATGAGAAAGAACATCTGGCATTGCATCAAGAATTATGTCAAGATGCTGAATGTTTCCTTTAAGATCAGGAATTAAGAGCTCTATTTTTGTTTCAGGATTTAATTTTCTAATTGTCCTGATGCAGTTTGAAAAATGTTCTGCTCCGCCATCAGAAAGATCATCTCTTGTTACTGAAGTTATGACAACATACCTCAACCCAAGCTCTCTTATTGCCATTGCAATTTTCTCCGGCTCATTCGGGTCAACAAACGTTGGTTTATTTTGATGATTGACACTACAGAATTTGCAGGCTCTGGTGCAAACATCCCCAAGTATCATAAATGTCGCATAATTTTTTTCAAAGCACTCATAGATATTAGGGCATCTCGCGTTAGCGCAAACAGTGTTGAGCATATATTTTTTAATGATTGCTTCGGTAAGTCGATATTTTTCGCTGATTACAATTCTCTTTCTGATCCATTCAGGAAATTTATTCATCTTTTTGGTATATGCAGAGGTTTACCTTCGGCAACAAATAAAGCTTCCATCAGAATCTCTGAAAATGTTGGATGACTCCAGTAAGCATCAGTCATTTCTTTTAATTTCATTCCCTTTGACATCGCGATAGATGCAATGTGGACTATCTCTGACGCCTGGTCTCCCACGATATGAACTCCGGCAAGTTTGTCTGACTCCTGGTCAATTATAACTTTTGCAATGCCAGTAGTACTTCCTGCAGCGTGCGCCTTTCCGAGCGCCATATAAGGGAATCTACTTATTTTCCCCTTCTTTTGCTGTTTTTGAGCATCCTGCTCTGTAATACCGACAGCGCCTATCTCGGGTATTGTAAAGATGGTTTCAGGGATATTTTGGTATGAAATTGACTGATTTTTACCGGCGCAGTTTGCCG
>JAMWBX010000253.1 GCA_023818725.1 Candidatus Omnitrophota bacterium | reverse complement strand
CCTTGTTGCAAAAATGGATAAAGAAACATCTGCTTACAGAAGCAGTGAAAACATAAAAGGAATTATGACGATTGAGAATAAGAAGGAAAGAAAAAAGATAAAGCTTGACATAGAGGTTGAAGATTCATCCGGAAGAATTGTCTATCGTCAGACAAAAGAAACCGAACTTAACACAGGTAAAAATGAAATACCCGTAGAGATAAGCAAAGAAAAAATGATTGATATTTATCATGATTTGAAGGTTTCTGTCATTGATGGCAATGCTGTGGTAAGCCGCGATAGACACATCTTTTTTGTTTATCCTGAAAGATTGCCTCTTTACGATGACTTTTATCTTGCCTGCTGGGGAAATCTTGACCCAAATCCTTTGAAGATAATAATATCCGGTAGAAAACTTAAAGAAGCGGGCATTGACTATGTCTATTCTTACGGCGAAGGAAAAAGTGAAAGATATGTCGCCTATAAAACAGGGCATCTCTTAATGGGGCCTCCTTTTTCCTGCAGTTTAAAAGGTGGATACGCTGGAAACAGGAAGGCGGACACAGCAAAACTCACTTATGACCCGCCCCTTGTTCCTTCAGAACAGGAACTCAATCAGTTTATGGAAAGAATGAGAAATATGGCAAAAGCGTATTCTGACTGGGCCGGAGTTGATTATATCCATCTTGATGACGAACGAGACATGCAGAATGATTTTCATTGGTCAGAAAGAACAATTGAAAAATTCAGGCAGGGGCTAAAAGATACTTACGGCACAATTGAAAAACTGAACAAACAGTGGGACGCAAGTTATAAGGACTGGAATGAAGTTATGCCTGTAAAGATTACAGAGATAAAGGATAAGAATAACATCTCTCAATATATTGACTGGAGGACATTTATCGGATGGGCAATAATGGAATACTATTACAAGGTTCCTGCTGAAGCTGCAAAACAGGGAAATCCTCGAGCTGTTGTTGGACAGCACGGTATATATCAAACAAGTCTTACAATTCCTCACGACTTCTGGGAAATGTCAAAGTATACGCCTGTTACAGGAAGATACAATGGAATGATTGAAGAATGGTTTTCATCATTCGGTGTTATCTCGGGTCAGTACGGCGGCTATGGTGTCGATGTAGCAACTCCAGGACACAGGTACCACCCATGGAGAAGTTTATTGCATGGAGGCCACTGGGCGTTTTATTACATTTTGTGGAATTCAGGCACCTATCATCAGGGCATACTTTCACCTGACCAGAGTGTTCACGGCGGCTACAATGAACTGTCAAAAGAGGAATTTTCTGATATAAAAAATGGAATTGGAAAACTTTTCATAGAAACAAACTTCAGTTCAGACGGAATATGCTTTCCTTATTCTTACTCTTCGATTCTTGCAGCTCAGGCGCTTGGAATGTCGAGGACTGGAAACCTGTACAGCCAGAAAACCCTTATCCAAAACCTGGGATATCAGCATAGATTCCTTTCCTATCAGCAGATTAAGGATGGAGAGCTGATTAAAAAGGGCTTTAAGGTGTTGATACTTCCTGAAACCATATGTCTTTCAACTGAAGAAATTGCAGCGATTAAGGAGTTTGTAAAACAGGGCGGGACATTGATTGCCGACCATCTGCCAGGAGTCAGAGACCAGCACGGAAAACTCTATGGAAAAAAAGGACCTCTTGATGAAATCTTTGGAATAGACAGAAGCAATGCGGAATTTACAAAGATTAAGAAAAAAATGAGATTATTGAAAAGCAATCTCTTTGATGAAAAAGAGATTGAAATGACTGTCGCTGAACAGGGAATAAAAACAGGTTCTGGGAAAAATATGGCTGTGTTTGAAGATGGAACACCTGCATTGATAATAAACGATTATGGAAAAGGAAAAGGAATATATCTGAACCTTGATATTTCTGACTATGCTGGAATGAAGGGAAGGGGTGTTGCGGGTGAGGTAATCGAGGAAGAAAAAGGAATCAGCGATTATGTTGGCTTGATTCAGGAAATTTTTGGAAAGATCCTCGCAAACACAGGAATGAAAAAAAGATTAGAAATTCTTGATGGCGAAAAGCCAATCAATGATGGCGAAAGATTTTATTATGTTGATGGAAACAACACCTATGTTGGTTATCTGCCAGAAGTTAAATCAGAGAAAAAAGTAACGATTAAAGCTTCCGGCAAAGCGCATATTTACGACCTGCGAACGCAAAAATATATTGGTTTCACAGACACCTTTACCGACACGCTTAAACCAGGAGCTGTTAAAGTTTACTCAATGCTTCCTTACAGAGTCACAGCCATACAATCCAGCATAAAAAGCCAGTATAAACAGGGTGAAAACATATCGCTGGCGTTAAGTGTCAACACAGAAGGAAAAACAGCTGGAAAACATATATTCAGGATAGAGGTTTATAAAGATGGAAAAAATGTTCAGTGCTATAACAGGAACATCGCTGGTGAAAAAGGAAGCGCTACAACAGTGATTCCATTGTCCTACAATGAAGAAAAAGGGAATTATACGCTTGTTGTAAGAGATGTAAATACCGGCACCAGCGCTTCTTTCAAATTCAAAATAATTTAGTGCGAATTTTAAATTAAAAGTCAGGACGCTCTTTGAAAAGATGTTCAGTAAGTGCCGCCAGAATAAGAATGTATTGACAAGATTTTTGAACGGAATTATTATTGTATTGACAGGCGGTTCTTTGAAAACTACGGTAAGCAGGTGTCTGATGCCCTATTTTCCCCTCTTTTCTAAAATCCCCCTCAATCCCCCTTTTTCAAAGGGGG
>JAMWBX010000252.1 GCA_023818725.1 Candidatus Omnitrophota bacterium | reverse complement strand
CTGAATAATGGAACTTACAGGGAAATGTCTGGTTGCCTTTTTCAAAACATCCAGCGGTAAAGAAGATTTATCACGCTCAATCAAGGATTTTTTGTGCTCAATTATTTTTTGCAGCATTGGCTTTCTCTTTTTCAAGATTCTGTATAAACCTTTCTGCAACAAATTTCATCTCTGGAAACTTTCTTCTTATTTCTTTCCACTGTACTATCGCATCATCAATTCTTCCGAGTTTTTCAAGAATGTGAGCCCTGGTGTTCTCAACATAAGATGGATGCTCATACTTTATGGCATCGTCAAGATAAGCAAGTGCTGTCTCAAATTCTCCCCATAAATAGTAAGTCCAGGCAATCTCCCAGTAAAGACGGTATGTGCCTGGATTATGATGCAGTCCCTCTTTCAAAAAACTTAAACCTTTCAACTTTATTTCTCTGGCTTCGTCGGGTTTTCTCGCTGGCGCAATGCAATTAATAAGAAACCAGCCACCTGTCGCCCAGTTGGTTTCATCTTCAGGATCAAGCCTGCTGATAAGATGAAAAAGAGGGAAAATTTTTTCGTATTTTCCTGTGTGCCAGAGCCAGTCAATTCTCATATTGACTATGTTAACCACAGGATTAATATGGTTAGAAATATCAAGAAGTTGAATCGCCACTATTTCAGGTTGCGAAAAGCACATAAAAGGGAATAAAAAAAGGACATAACACAACTTATGAATTTGACATCTCAATGATTCTTTCAAGATGCATTTTACAAAATCCACTATCAATAACCTCCCTGGCTTTCTTAAGACCCGCATTTATGTTTGCACAATTGTCTGAAAGAAAGAGTAATGCCGCTGTATTCAGTAGTACTGCGTCGCATTTTGGACCGCGCTCCTTTCCTGAAACAATGTTGAGCAAAATTTCCACGTTCTCTTCCGGCAGACCACCTTCGATATCCTTCAGTTTAGCCCTTTTCAGCCCGAATTGTTCAGGCTCGATACAAAAACTTTTTTTATTTTTTTCTGAAACCTCAACCACATAGGTCTTTCCTGCAATGGATATTTCGTCTGTACCATCTTCTCCATAAAAAACCCATGCTCTCTTAACCCCAAAATTTATTAGTACATCTGGCACAATATTCATCAATTTTTCATTTCCGACTCCAAGTATCTGAACACTGGCTCCTGCTGGATTGCAAAGAGGACCAAGTATATTGAAGATTGTTCTGAAACCCAGTTCTCTTCTCACAGAAGCAACATTTTTCATCGCCGGGTGATAAAGCGGCGCAAAAAGAAAGGCAAATCCAAGTTTCGCAAGCATCTTTTCTGCTTTTTCCGGTAAGATTTCTATCTTCATTCCAATCTTTTCAAGAATATCGGCACTACCACATTTGCTGGACACTGCTCTGTTTCCATGTTTCGCAACCTTCACCCCGCAAGCAGAAGCCACAATTGCTGAAGCGGTCGATATATTAAAAGTTCCAGCGCCATCGCCCCCTGTTCCGCAGGTATCAGCTACCATGCCATCGACATTTACTTTAAGGCATTTTTCGCGCATTATTTCAACAGCCCCTTCAATAATCTCGCGAGTTTCTCCTTTTATTCTAAGGGCTGTGAGAAATCCTGCAGACATAACGGGAGAACATTTCCCTTCCATAATCTCGCGGAAAACCTCTACAGATTCATTTCTTGTCAAGTCCTTCCCTGCCACAAGATTTTTCAATGCATTTTGTACTTTCATATGCTCAAAAAATTAACCAGTATTTTTTTTCCTTCCCCTGTAAGAATTGATTCGGGATGAAACTGAACCCCAAAAATACTGTACTTTCTATGTCTGATGCCCATTATTTCGCCGTCATCGCTCCACGCTGTGATTTCGAGAACAGATGGAATGCTTTTTTTATCAATAACAAGCGAATGATACCTTGTTGCAGTGAACGGGTTTGAAATACCCTTGAAAATGTTTTCATTGTTGTGATATATTAGTGAAGTTTTTCCATGCATCAAAGATTTTGCGCTGATAATTTTTCCACCATACACATAGCCGATACATTGATGTCCAAGACAAACTCCGAGAATTGGTTTTTTACCTTCGAGTCTTTTAATCAATTCAGCCGAAATTCCTGATTTTTCTGGCCTTCCAGGCCCAGGAGAGATAACAATACAATCAAATTTCAATCTTGATATCTTTTCAACTGTAATCCGGTCGTTTCTAAAAACGCGTATTTTGTGACCGAGTTCTCCAAGATACTGAACCAGATTATAGGTAAATGAATCATAATTATCAATCATTAAAATCTTCGCCATAGCACCTGCCTTTTAAGAATTATTATGACTGATAATTGAATAAAAAGCAATTCAGAAACGGTCCACAGACCATCGATACACATTTTCAATCAATCTCAGCGCTTCATCTTCAGTTTTGCACCTTGTATCGATAAAAAGTCCGCGAGCACTGAGATTTTCAAGCGCTGTCTTAACCTCATAATCGGGTATCGAAATATGGAGGTTTTTCCCTGCTTTCTGAACCTTCTTCAAAATATCCATAAAATGGACCGGAGAAGGTTTACCCGCACCTGGAGCTATTTGAATCGCTCTCAAACGAGGAAGTTCAAGCAATGCATCAAGATGCCTGAAATTTCCTATTCCATCAAGATGATAAACGCACCAATCAAGGAAATTAACCTGCATTTCAATTGCCGGCAGAAAGATTTCCCTAAACATCTTCGGTGAAATATTATAGGCAAAGTCATTTTGGGCAGCATAAAATTTGCCAGGCGCCCAGAGAGTAAACC
>JAMWBX010000251.1 GCA_023818725.1 Candidatus Omnitrophota bacterium | reverse complement strand
AGGGCGCCGAATCCCTTATTTTTCTCCCCTCTTTCTTAAAGAGGGGCGGGGGGAGATTTTCTCAAAATCCTGCCATATCCCATTTGGCGAAGGGAAAGTGGAAGAAGTGGAAAAAAACAGCAATGTTTGTTGTATTGCCTATTATCCAAAGGAAATTTGGGGTAAAATAATTACAGGATGCCCGAAGTAAAATTTATCGCAGATGGTATGCTTGGTAGTCTTGCAAGATGGCTGCGGTTGATTGGTTATGATACTGAATACTTTTCAGGAAAGGACAAGTATTTTCTTGCTTACAGGGCAAGGAACGAAAAAAGAATCGTTCTTACCCGGGACAGAAATTTTGTTATCCATAACAGCTCAATCTCAATCCTGATTGAATCTGAAAATCTAAAGGCGCAGTTAAAAGAAATAAAGGTAAAAGCAGGTCTTTCATTTGACAGGGAAAGATTTTTTACATTGTGCAGCGTCTGTAATTTCCCGTTGGTGCAGAGAAATGTTTCAGATATTATAGCTAATGTGCCAGAGTATGTCGCAAAGACACAAAAAAATTTCTCACAATGCGAAAAATGCGGTAGAATTTACTGGCAGGCGACGCACTGGACAAGGATGCTTGAATTTATAAAATCGATATGCGATGAAGACTAAAATTCTAATTTTGGTGATTTTTTTGTTCGTTGGTATTGTATGTCTGTCCCAGGAAAAACTTAAAGAGGCAATGTTCTATGAAAAAGCAGACAATCAGATGGTCAGGTGTTATTTATGTCCGAAAAACTGCCTTGTTCCTGAAGGAAACTACGGCTTCTGTCGCGCGAGAAAAAACATAGCCGGCACCCTTTATGCGATGGGCTATGGCAAGCCCTGTTCTGTGGCTGTAGACCCAATGGAAAAAAAACCGCTTTTTCATTATCTGCCAGGGTCAAGGACTTTTTCGATTGCGTCTGCTGGCTGCAGCTTAAGATGCTTATTCTGTCAGAACTGGCAGATTTCTCAATCGACACCTGAACAGACTCGTAATTACAATCTTGCTCCAGAAGAAGTAGCCAATCTTGCAAAGGAGAAGAACTGTCCTGTTATCGCCTACACCTATTCTGAACCTGTCAATTTTTATGAGTATATGCTGGATACAGCAAAGATTGCTCGTTCAAGAGGCATAAAAAATATTATGCATACAGCCGGCTACATTAATCAGGAGCCCCTTGAAAAACTCCTGCCATACATTGATGCTGCAAATGTTGATCTGAAAGGTTTTTCTCAAAATTATTACAAAAATGTCTGTGGTGCCGGACTTGATGATGTTTTGAGAACATTAAAGATAATGAAGAAACATAAAATATGGATTGAAATTACCACTCTCATTGTTCCAGGATACAATGATTCAGAAGAGGAATTAAAAAAGCTTTGCGACTGGATAAAAAACAATTTAGGGTCTGATACTCCTTTGCATTTCAGCAGATTTTATCCTGTTTATAAACTGGCGCATATTACCGCGACTCCGTATCAAACGCTTGAAAAAGCAGCGGAAATAGCAAAGCGTTCTGGTTTGAAATATGTTTATATCGGCAATGTATACGACAATCCTTACGAAGATACGATATGTCCCAATTGTGGTAAAATTATCATGGACAGAAAGGGTTTTGAGATTTTAAAAAATCATATCAAAAACGGTAAATGCGAATTTTGCGGTACGAAAATTGCTGGTGTATGGGAATAAAAATGTATTTGTTTTTTATGCTTGGAACTTCTGCAATTTTTTCAGCCTCATTCAGAAGTCCGCAATTTGCAGGGTCTTTTTATCCGTTGGATGCTGGACAGTTAAAATCACAACTTTCAAATTTCTTAAACCAGAAGGTTTCATCTGAAAAAACCCAGCTTATGGCAATTATTGTTCCCCATGCAGGTTATATCTATTCAGGAAAAACTGCCGGATACGCATATTCCCTGCTTAAGGACCGCAGGATAGATACGGTTTTTTTGATTGGAAGAAGTCATCGCGCCAGTTTCATTGGTATTGTTACAGATGACAGAGATTTCTGGAGAACACCGCTGGGGGATGTTGCTGTTGACACAGGGATTGCCTCTGAAATTCTTGTCAAACCTGGTTTTCGGGTTGACTATAGAATCCTTGATTTTGAGCATTCTCTTGAAGTTCAGATTCCATTCTTGCAGCGCGCAATAAAAGGAAATTTTAAGATAGTGCCAATTCTTGTTGGCTGCGAAAATAAAAGCGAACTTGACACATATGCGAATTATCTTGCGCCGTACATAAAGAAACAGAAAAATTCAATAGTGGTTATAAGCACAGACCTTTCTCATTACCACTCAGATAGCACTGCCCGCAATATCGACTCAAGGACTATTTCTCTTCTTGAATCGGGAAGGTTTTTGAATCTGATTGAAGAGGTTGAAAAAGGCAATTGTGAGTTATGTGGAGCAAGCGCTGTATATTTAGGTCTTCAGGTTCTTTCAAAGATTTCACAAATTAAGGTCAGGCTTCTTGATTATTCAAATTCATCAGAAACGACAAAAGATAAAGAACGCGTTGTGGGCTACGCATCAATGGCAGTTTATGGCGAAACAAAAATTCAACTAACAGCCGGAGAGAAAAAAATGTTAAGTAAATCTCAAAGACAAACCTTGATTAAAATTGCGAGAGAAACCCTTCAGTATCATCTTGCTGGTAAAAAACCTCCTGAATTAAAGATTGATGATCCAACATTGCTTGAAAAGAGAGGCGTTTTTGTCACATTGAGAAAAAATGGGGAACTTCGCGGGTGTATTGGAATAATTCTTCCA
>JAMWBX010000006.1:1173-12886 GCA_023818725.1 Candidatus Omnitrophota bacterium | reverse complement strand
CCACCCGCACAAGTCCTCGCACTTGCTCGGACTTATACGTCTTCGCTCCATTCGACTCCCTCTAAAGTAGTTTTACGCGCTTGGTGGGAGTCGAACCCACAACCTTTAGCTCCGGAGGCTAACGCTCTATCCTGTTGAGCTACAAGCGCAAAAAACTTCTTAAAATTTCTTTATCTTTGTATAATGCCGCAATCTGCATCTATCTGCTATTGCTGAGTCGTGTATTTCGCAATTACATTCAATATGAACATCCCTTCCAATGATACTGTTTTCAATCAAACAATTTTTGCCAATTTTAACATTTTCAAAAAGTATGGAATCTTTTAAAACCGTGTTTTTCCCGATGTGACAACCATCGCCAATAATTACTGCGCCCCTTGCTTCAACATCTTTTTCAAAAACAACATTTTCCCCGGTAAGTAATTTCCCTGTATTGGTTACATTTAGGCCAATTTTCAATTTTCCCTCCATGATGTCAAAGTTTGCAATTCTATATTTATCCAGTGTACCCACATCCATCCAGTATCCGTCGTGAATATAGGCATAAACCTTTTTGCCACTGCGTATTAAATAAGGAAATGTTTCTTTTTCAACAGAAACTTCTCTGCCTGAAGGAATCTCATCAAGTATTTCAGGTTGAAAAATGTAGATGCCTGCATTAATAAGATTTGAAACTGGCACTTCTGGCTTTTCTATAAACTGTCTTATTCTTTTTTCCTCATCAATAACCAGCACTCCAAAATCTTTTGGATTTTCAACCTTTACTACTGCGATACTCACATCCGAGCGACTGCTTTTGTGAAATGCCAGCATCTTTTCAAGATTACAGTCGCTGATAATGTCTCCGTTAAAAACAAAAAATGGTTCGTCTCCTTTCAAGTATCTGAAAGCATTCTTTATTCCACCACCTGTGCCAAGCGGGTATTTCTCGCAGGAAAGAGAAAGTTTTATTCCAAGATTCTTTGCAATATTAAGAAAATCCCTGTATTTCTTGCAATGCGGACTTATCGCAAGAATAACATTGTCTACTTTATACTTTGCAAGAAGCATTAGCTGATAGTGTATCATCGGAACATTCGCCACAGGCAAAAATGACTTTGGCCTTGAAAGTGTAAACGGCCTCAACCTTGTGCCCTGACCGCCAAGAAGTATCAATGCCTTAATATCGTTCTCCCTGTTTTTTCAAGTTTAATTATACCTGCTTAAAACTCAAGGGCAAACCATTCTCACATATTGCACCAACCTCACAATCAGGAACCAGAACATAGTTTTTCAAATGGCCGCATTGACCCATTGCCCCTGTCCCGAGAAACACTATTTTCACTTTTTCTTTCATACCATTTTTATTTTACCAGATAACAAGTTTCACCGCAGCAATAACTGTCAGGACCTTGATAATCAAATCAAATACTCTCTGCGGAATGATCTTCATAAGATAAACGCCTGAAAGAGAACCTGCAATAATTGCTGGCGCAACCTTGAAATTCAACATAAGTGAATCAGGATTGATAAGACCTAAGCTTGCGCTGAATGGAACCTTAAACCAGTTTAAAATGAAAAAATACCAGGCACCTGTGCCAATGAACTCCTGCTTTGGAAGCCGCATTGCAAGAAGATAAATAATCATTATTGAACCTGCTGCGTTTGCAATCATTGTTGTAAAGCCAGCACTGAGTCCGATTATAGCTGCAAACCACCCTCTTGCCGGGATATTCCAGTTATCCAGTATGTCTGCCTCATTAAGCCCGAGTATCAAAAGAACAATAAAACCAATGATAGGCCTGAGCTGCTGGTCATCCATTCTACCGAGGGCAAAAAAACCTGCAATAATTCCAATTGCTGCCCAAGGCATCAGCCTCAATAGAATCTTCCATTGCGCGTGCCTTCTGTAATAGGCAACCGCAAATATGTCTCCGAGTATGAGCATTGGCAATATCACGCCTGTGGACAATCTTGCTGGAATAACAAGCGCTGTTATTGTAATTGAAAGCATCCCCAGCCCGGGAATACCTGTCTTTGAAACCCCGATAAAAAAGCCGGCCAGAACAAGAATAAGCCAGTTGTAAAAACTTAAATTATAGTCAAACATACACTTTCCTGTTCATCCAATGTCCTTAGAATTTTCAACCTTTCTCCCTTAAAAAGGAGCGATTTTTCAGTTCTCTCGATTCCCGGAATCCCATTTTTCCAACCTGCGCCTTTGCCAGTCAGACTGAAAAAACGCCATTATATAGTTTGAGTATTATACGCCTTTTAAAGAAAATGTGCATTTTGACTTGATTGGATTTTTGATAAAATATGACAAAATTTCTTCAGGAGGGAAAATGTATAAACAGATTCTTTCAGAAATTGAAAAAAACATCGATGAGGCTATCGCATCAGTGAAAAAAACTCTCTGGTTGAGAACATGGGAATTCCAGCAAAATAAGAATGAAAATTACGATGAATCACAATGGGAAAAGGTGAAAGACCCTTCCTGGGCGCCTGCTGAAGGTAATGCATTTTTAAGGCACAGTTTCATTGTGCCACAGGAGATAGAAAAAATACCTGTTGCTGGCTCTGACATCGGCATTGAATTCATTTTTCCTTCCGGCATTGAACTTTTTATAGACGGAACAATGATCTACAAGCAAAAATACTGGGCAGACGCAAGAACAGAACCTATGATCATCATAAAGAATGCCCAACCTGGCGCAACCCATACTTTATTGTTTAAGGTCCCTGAAGGTGACGGCCATAGCGGAATTTACGCCATTTTGCGCATTGAAAAGGTTGAAGATGCGCTTTTTGAACTTTCAGCAATAAGATATCAAATTGCGTATGCAGTGGCTATCGCGAAAGAGAAAAAAAGCAGGGTACTTGAACAAACAATTCATTCAGCCATTTCAGCAATCAATCCCTCAGACATTGCCGGAAGAAACTGGAAAAGCGTTTTTGAGCAGATAAGAAAAGCAGAAACCATTCTTGAACCATTCAGAAAACACGCAAAAAGAATAAATGTCCACCTTATCGGACATGCCCATATTGATATGAACTGGCTCTGGAACTATGAAAACACAAAAGATGTCTGCGTTAGAGACTTCACATCCGTGATAGCGCTTATGAAAAAATTCCCTGACCTTACATTTTCTCAAAGCCAGGCGTGCGTGTATAAGATTGTTGAACAGGAAAATAAAGAGTTATTTCAGAATGTTGTCCAGAGGATAAAAGAAAAAAGGTGGGAGGTCACCGCGACTGCGTGGAGTGAAAATGACTTAAATATGTCTCACGGCGAAAGCATTGCAAGACATATTATCTATTCAAAAAAATACGCCAGGGAAAAACTGGGAAAATTATCGAGTGTGATGTGGTGTCCGGACACATTCGGCCATCCAGCAACAATGCCAGCGATTTGCGCTGACGCCGGCATCAAATACTACTTCCATATGAGATGCGGCAAGGACTATCCCCTTTATGTATGGGAAGGGCCTGATGGTAAAAAAGTTATTTCCTGTAAGGCAGTTTACAACAACTGGATAAGCCCTGAAAGAATTATTCCGCCATTGTTGAAATTCAAAGAATACCTTCCAGTTGTGACAGAAGTAATGTTTCCCTATGGAGTTGGCGACCACGGTGGAGGCCCCACAAAGAAAGACTACAGAATGAAGAAAAAAATGGAACAGAAACCTGTGATGCCGAGCCTTGTTTTTTCCACTGTTGAAAAATATTTCCACTCTGTGGAAAAATTTAAAAAGTATCTTCCGGTTGTCAAAGGCGAACTCAACACAATATTTGAAGGTTGCTACACAACACATTCAGACATCAAAACCACCAACAGACACTGCGAGGACATCCTTTTAACCCTTGAAAGCGCAATGGCTCTCGGGCTTATTAATAATATTCTTGAAGAGAAAGACAAACATAAACTTGAACAATTCTGGCAACACACCCTCTTCAACCAGTTTCATGACATACTCTGCGGTTCTGCGATTAAATCATCATATCAGTATTCTGTTGAGCTCGGTGGTCGTGTAATTTCTGAATCAAAAAAAATGCTTGAAGATTATGTTAAAAAAATTCCACCAGCAGGCGAAAAAGCCCTTGTGATATTCAATCCCTGTGGATGGGAAAGAGAAGCCCTGATAAACCATAATTCAGGAAGTTTCATACAAAAAATCCCGGCCTTTGGAATTATGGCGGAGAGCAAAGAATTTATTCCAGAGAGTTCAAAGCGCAATATCAAACAAAAAAGTGAAGACGAATGGGAAACCGATTTTTATCACATTTCCATTGACAAAAATACTGGCACCATACGAACACTCTTCGATAAAAAAAGCAAAAGATATGTACTTTCGATTGCCTCTCCTGCAATCGCTGAAGACCCGAGTTCCTGGTGGGCAGAAACATCAAGCAACCTTTTTTCTGTTAACTATGAACAACCGCACCGTATGAGCGCATGGATTATCGGCAACATCCTGCGAACTGATTACTTATATGAAATTGCTGAAAAACAGGTGATTTCAGAGCCATTCAGAACAATTATATCCGTGGTGAGAAAATACAAAAACTCTCTCATCACACAGAAAACAATACTTTATCCCGATTTCCCATTCATTGACTTTGATTTATCCATTGACTGGAATGAAATCGGCGGCTCAAAAGAAGGCGTGCCAATGCTCAGAACAAACTTCTCCTTTGCTATGGAAAATCCAGCTGTATTTTATGAAATCCCGTTTGGCTCCATATCAAGGCCCGCCTGCGGCAAGGAGTACCCTGCGTTAAGATGGGCTGCGATGAAAGAAAAAGGGTTCTGCGCAGGCATTTTGACAAAAAACAGGCATGGCTTTAATTCTTCTGGCAAAAGATTATCGATAACACTTTTGCGAAATGCATATGAGCCGGATTCACAATCAGACACAGGAAAACACAAAATTTCATACAGACTGGTCTGGGGCAAACTTAATGAGATTAAAATGACAAAACTTGCAAATGAATTCACAATGCCGGTTGTTGCCATAGACACACAAGCAAAAAAGGGATACTCCTTCAGCCCGTTTGAAATTGAAGGAAATGTTTTGCCTTCTGCGTTAAAACCCTCAATTGATTGTAAATCTGTCGTTTTGAGAGTTATTGAAATGCTCGGGAAAAAACAAAATTTCACAATAAAATTCAAAAAAAAGCCATCCCGGATTTGTCAATCAAACATCGCAGAAGAATGTGTTTCAAAAATACCTGTGAAGGAAGAAGTAAAAATGGCACTCCCTGCTTACGGCATAATCACAATAAAAATCAATTATTGAAGCCTGCGCCAACCGGCGATAAATTTGACAAAATTAAAAATTGTGATATACTAATGATATGATAACAGGTATAGACTTTCCTGATCAAGAGAACCAACCTATCCTTTCCTTCAGAACACTCCATCCTGTAAGTAATCGTATTAGCGGGGAGAAATAGTGACACAGGCCATTGATACATTCTACGGCGAATATCTTGAGAAACAACCATACCCATACCAAATTGAAGTATGGGAAAAAATGGAAAAAATGAACTTTCCGTTATTTATCAATGCACCCACAGGTTCCGGAAAAACCGAAGCTGTGATCGCACCTTTTTTAGAACAGTTTGTTTCCTGTAATTTCTATATTGCACCACGCATGATTTATGTTTTGCCGATGAGGGTTCTTATAAATAGCGTTGCGACCAGGATCGAACGATACGCTAAAAAAATCTCTCCGAACATACTTGTTAAAGTGCAACACGGAGATATCCCAAATAGTCCATTTTTTATGGGGGATATTGTTGTTACAACACTTGACCAGTTTCTCTACGGTTTCGCAAGAGCAAGCAGGCAGGTAGGAAAACACATAGACTTTCCTGCTGGTGCCATTGCGTCTTCAATTGTCGTATTTGACGAGGCTCACATGTACAGAGACGAATTTACATTCTCAATTATGCGAGCCCTGATGGAAATATTGCATCAAAGTAAAATCCCTTTTGTTGTAATGACCGCAACAATGCCACAAAGTCTTGAAAAAAGCCTGTTTGAAAACATAAACCTTTCAGATATGCAAAGAATATCAAGCAATACACCAGTTAACTCTCGATTGAAAATAATAATTGAAAATGAACCATTATATGCAAACGATAAAGTAAAAATTCCAGATCGACTTCTTTCCCGAATGACGACTGAAAAAACTCTTATTGTTGCAAATCAGGTTAAAAGGGCTCAAATGGTCTTTGATTATATTAAATCAAAACTTGGCCTAAGCGAGAATCAGATAGTTCTATTACACTCAAGATTTACAACAGCTGATAGAAAAAACAATGAAAAGCGAGCAATGTCCTTACTTATTTACAAAGAAAATGGAAAAATTAAAATACCTGAGGGTACTGGTATAGTTATTTCTACTCAGGTACTTGAAGCAGGAATTGATTTTTCAGCAAATCTTTTGATAACAGAACTTGCGCCAGCTGACTCATTAATCCAGCGTGCAGGCCGCTGCGCCCGGTATCCTGGAGAAAGTGGAGAAATGGTTATCTTCCCTGTGGAAGACGGTGACATAAAAGGGTATTTGCCTTATAAACAAGACCAATTAGAAAAAGCGCTTGAATGGTTGAAGAATAATAGGAATTTTAATATCAAAAATTTTGATGAAGTGTGTTCTTTTGTCAATGAAACCCTTGATTATCAAGCAAATGACTATGAAGCAAGAGATACGCTACTTGATTTATACGAGTGTGTTTTGTATGCTGATAACAGGCCTTCTAATATTCAACTAAGAGAGGGTAAACCGATTATACTTGTAGTTGTTGACCTATCAAAAGGAAAAGGTCGTAGTATAGCAGATAAGATCAGAGATGCTATCAGAGCAATCGATATCCGAGATAATTGTATAAATGTTGACATAGGTGTGGGATGGAAACTATTAAAAGATGAAATATTGAAATTTAGATTAATTTTTGACGAGAACCAAGGCGCATGGGATTTTAATAAAGCAAAGGATAAAGATATACTACCTTTCAGTTATTATCTTCTTGATAGTAATAACTACGATAAACATAAAGGAATGATACCAGATGTCGCCTGTTTCATTATATAGCGCTCCCCAGGAAAATTATTTAGAACATCTTGTAAGATGCAAGGAAAAGTTTAATATTATTATTCCTATTTTTTTACATTTATCTGAAAGGATTTTCGGTATACAGAAAAATGCAGCTCAATTAAAAGATTCTCTGGAAAAGATGGTTTTATTTCACGACATTGGAAAGCTTACAAAAAAATGGCAGGAAAATCTTGGCACCAATAAACCTCTCCCATCTCATTCTACACTTGGAGCTGCCTATCTTTGGAAAATCCTGCCTGAAGGCATTAAAGAGCCAATAAGTTTCGCTGTTGCAATTCATCATACTGATAGTGGACTTCTTGGAGACAACATAGAAAGGCCTGATGTTCAAGCAATACTTGATGGAATTTCTGACCACATTGGCAATATTATATGGAATAATGAAACCAACCGATTAGACAAGCAAATTTTTCCTGAAGAGGCTAAAAACTTAACTATAAATGATTTAAAAGAAATGGCAAAAGGCCTCAGAATTTGGGCTAAAGGCTGTGGGCTGCTTGAACAGCATCAAAAAAGAATTCAAGCGTCGCTTGCCCATCATATTCTTAAACTATGCGACATTTCCGCCTCAATTGAGAGAAGGGAATATCAGAAGAAAGATGATCAGGATTACTACGGCGGATGGCTAATGGTGGAGGAGATACGGAAATATGTAGAGAATAAAATTAAATTTAATATTTTATAAAGGAGGATTCTTCAATGTATTCACTAAAACTGAAGTGCAGATTGATTACTCCTATGTTTATGGCTGGTGCTGATGGGAGGACACCAGAATTAAGACCTTCTGAATTTAAAGGAATGATCCGATGGTGGTGGAGGGCAATAAAGGCAGAAGATGATATTGAAAAACTGAAAACAGAAGAAGCTAAGATTTTTGGAGGGACTGGGAAAGGGGAAGGCAAGAGCAAAGTAAAAATTAGGATTTTGTATAACATAGCTCATGACAAAGTTGGTCGGAATTTAAAAGATGAGTATAGGCTTAAACGGTCTTTCGATAAAAAGATAAAAACTCTTGACGGAAAAGATGCAGATATTGGTTATCTGTTATATTCAACTATTTTTAGGGATTTTCTAAAAGATGGTTTTGGGTTTGAAATTCTCTTAGAGTCTTTCGATGAATTTGCTTTTAATAATACGGTTGCTTCTTTGTGGGCAGCGATTTATCTCGGTGGATTTGGTACAAGGGCAAGAAGGGGTGGAGGAAATATCGCAATTGAAAGTGCTGAGCCACATAATATTGAAGGAATAAATTTTTATTGTAATGCAAAAAATGTGGATGAATTGTGCGATTGGCTTAAAAAGGAATTAAAAACTGTTAAAAGGTTATTGCCTGCCAATACAAGTAATTCAAAGTATACTATCATAAAAAATGGAACGATTTTACTATTTGAACCTCGAAATGCATGGCAAGATGCATTGAATTTTATAGGAGAAAAATACAAGAACTTTAGAAAAGACAAAAGAACCGAAATTTTTAAAACTCCTGCATTCGGAATGCCAGTTATGCACCATCACTTTAGGATGATTCCATATAAAAACGCTAAAGAACGACTTTCCAAAAGATGGGCTTATCCAGTGATATTTAAGGTGATTAAAGGACATAATAATACATATTTCCCATTGATAATCTTTTTAAATCCTGGAGGCGTAAACTTGATAGGGAAGGAAAATAAGATCAATAAAGGGCGGAATAATACTGAGAAATTTGAATCTTCTATCTTAAAAGATTTCAAAACAACACTCAGTGCAACGAAGGAGGTAATGCTATGAGTGTTTTTACTGAAAAACTAAAGGCATTTCTGCATGACCCAGTAGATAAATGTTTACAAATTCAAACTCATATCGAAAGAGCAAGAAATTATGCTGAAAAAATAGGTGTAACCAGTTTTGAAGAGGTAAAAGGACCTGACATAATTGCATCTTGTATGGAGCGAAGTTTGTGCCCAAGTGAAATTTTACAGAATTCTAATCAAATTAAGCATCCTTTAAGTAAAGGGGAAATAAATATTCCTGAGATCAATGCAGAAGAAGTTTTCTCAGTAGTTGAGGAATCTTTTGAGGAAATTGGGAGGGAAATAAGAAGTTATGATGAGGTGAAAAAATTTCTTTATTTATGGCGAAATTTACTTGAAAACCTTATTGATAAATCCAGTAAAAAGTTGTTTTGCAAGTATTTACCACTTTTCCCAGCAGACACAAGAATACCTGACCATTCCATATGGGAGCATTTAAAAATTGCTTCGGCAGTTAATGCATATTTGCTTGATAATAAATTAATTCAAAACAATTCGCTTTTTCTATTTACCATTGGTCCTGTTCAATCTTTTATCTCACAAGCAAGAAAGACACAAGACTTTTATGTAGGTAGTTTTATTCTTTCATATTTAACCTTTATTGGAATGAAATTGATTATAGATAGATATGGGCCAACATCAATCATATATCCTGACCTTTTCAATCAACCACTTATGGATTGGTTTCTTGAAAGAGAGAAAAAGATTCAAGTTAATAAATCAAATTTAAAGTTTATTAATATTCCGACAATTCCAAACAGATTTGTTGCAATTATCCCTCTAACTGATGCTAAAGAAATTAAAGACCTCGCCGAGAATATGAAACAGAATACCTTTGAGGAATTAGATAATATTAAAAGTAAAATTTTGCAGAAATTAAATTTAAATGAGGAGAGAATAAAAAATGTTTTAGAGAAACAACTTGTTGATTTCCCGCAGATATACTGGGTTGCAATTCCGTGGAGAAAAGGAGAAAATGACATTACTATTGAAG
This sequence comes from Candidatus Omnitrophota bacterium, assembly GCA_023818725.1. GTDB lineage: Bacteria > Ratteibacteria > UBA8468 > B48-G9 > DTJG01 > DTJG01. The sequence continues at coordinate 2,993 of JAMWBX010000006.1, read as the reverse complement.
ACCTTAAAAAATTCTTTAAGGAAGAGGAATTAATCAAATGGTGTAATTTATGGAACTTTGCAGAAAAAAAAGGAGCACATAAACCTAACATCGGTTTAATCTATCAACTTCTTTATACTGCCCTTGAAAAATCAATGGGTGCAAGGAAAAATTTAAGAGAATTTAAGCAATTTAAGGAAGCAGGGAGAAAATGTTCTGTATGTGGTGAAAAGAATGTTTTGTTTTTCTGTGAAACAAAAAACAAAGATAAGTTTAAAAAACATAATCCAGAGGCAATAGATTTAACCCAAATGGTAAATGTCAAATATCTTTCTGACGGTGAAGGATTATGTGGTTTATGTTTCATAAAGAGAACATTTAAAATCTATCTTGAAGAAAAAGTTGATGAAAGTTTTAAAGACCTCTCTTTTCCATCTACTTCAGAAATCGCAGTAGCAGATTTTAAAAATAAAGCATTGGAAAAAGCCAAAAAAGAGTTGGAAGAATACGAAAAATTACTAAAAGACTTCCCTATCGTGTTTCCTGTACCAAAATTAAAAAATAGAATGCCTAAGACAGTTGAGGGAGAATGGTTTTTTGAAGAAAATTTAAGAAAAGAATTTATTAAAAAAGAATTGAATATAGATTTAACTGATGAGGATATAGAGCGGCTTAAAAGATCTCTTAAAAATTTGGTTGAGAAAACAGGAAAACCAAATCCATATTATGCCCTTATTTATCTGGATGGTGACAATATGGGTAAATGGCTTTCAGGTGAACTTCATCCCGAGATTGAAAATGCCTATAATTCGGAAACATGGAAAAAATTGCCCTTGGAGTTCAAGAAAGAAATAGAAACCAAATTGATCCAAAAGCCTTTAACTCCTGCCATTCATTCCTCAATTTCAACTGCTTTAAGGCATTACTCAATAGAATTTGTTAAAAAAATTGTAGAAGAAGAACATCTTGGAAAACTTGTATATTCTGGTGGTGATGATATCCTTGCCTTTGTAAACTTGAAAGACCTAATTGATGTTATGAAAAAATTAAGATTTGCATTTTCAGGAGAGGTAAAATTTGAAAATGGTGAAGTAAAAGTTGATATTGAAAATAATACAGGCTTTGTAGAAAAAGATAATAGGTATATCCTTACTATGGGCAAAAATGCTACCACCTCTATGGGTGTTGTAATTGCTCACTATAAAGAGCCATTAAAAATAGTAATAAACAAGGTCTTTGAGATGGGAAAGAGAGCTAAATCTAATCCGGATAAAGACTCATTTTCAATTCTTTTGATGAAAAAATCAGGAGAAGAAAGGATTGCAATATACAAGTGGAGATATAACAATATCTTCACTACTGATATAATAAAAAAAGCAAAAGAGACAATGGATGATGAGCAAAAACGGTATATCTCCCATAACTTTATTCAGAAACTAAAGAGGGAGTTTATGAAATTAAAATCCGAAGATGGACATTTGCTGACATCTTCTCTAATTTTTAATGAATCTCTAATTAGATTAATCTCTCGTGCTTATAATTACAAAGACAAAAAGGATAATAAAAAAGAAAAAGTGGAATTCATTAAAAGGTTCTACAACTCGGTTGTTGAACTTTTTTGGGTTTCAGGTGGGAACATAGATAACTTCACTAATTTGCTTGAAATCGCAAGCTTTTTAAATAAAGGGGACTAATATGTGGTATAAGATTACACCAAATGACACTTTATTTTTTAGAGATGGACGACCGTTTACAATGGGGATGGAAACTTGGGCTGAAACAATTTTTCCACCAAACCCAACAACACTTTACGGCGCAATAAGAACCTGGTTGATATTTGA
>JAMWBX010000006.1:0-1163 GCA_023818725.1 Candidatus Omnitrophota bacterium | reverse complement strand
GAAAAAGGAGGCTTGAAAAGTTTCAAAGAGGGAAAATTTGAAGAAGAATTGGGAAATCCCGATAGAAAAGGTTCGCTCAAAATTAAAGGATCATTTTTGATAAAAGATGAAGTAGTATTTCCTTTACCTATGGATTTGCTTAAAGGTAAGAGGGAAAATGATTTACATAATTTAACTCTTTCTAAAAGGCCCGAGATATTTATATCAGATTACATAATGGATAAAGTTTTAATTTGTAAAGAGACAGAAGATACAGAAAAGATTGAAGGATATATCACTGCTATATATCTACATTATTATTTATCAGGCCGGAATAGTCTAAGGTTTATCGGTGAAGACGAAATCTACACTGTAGAACCTAAAACGGGAATTACAAGAAATGACACAACAAAATCAACAATGGAGGGTTTTCTTTATCGCATACCAATGATAAGATTGAAAAAAGATGTATCTATTGCGGTGTTGCTTGATGGGATTACAGCTTTTCCAGAATCTGGAATAATACAACTTGGTGGAGAAGGCAAAACTGCAAGGATAGAAAAAATAGAAAATAATATGCTTCAGGAGATTGAAGAGATAAATTTAAATCTTGAAAATAGGTTATTTAAAGTTTATCTTGCTACTCCAACAATTTTTGAAAAAGGATATCTCCCAAAATGGATTGATGAAAATTCACTTAATGGAAGATACAATGGGATTGAATTAAAACTGGTTTGCTGCGCAATTGGGAAATGCAAATTAATTGGTGGATGGGATATGGCAAAAAACAAACCGAAACCAAGCTTAAAAGCTGTTCCAGCAGGAAGCGTTTATTATTTTGAAATCCTTGATAATTCTGACATTAAAAAGATTAAAGATACTTTTCATTTCAAGAATATTTCTGATGTATATCCGGAAGAAGGTTATGGTTTGGCTCTTATTGGGAGTGTATTATGAAAAAGATAATCACAATGGTGGGGACGTCAATATTTGAAAACTACTTTGAAGAAAATGAAAACAATAATATAAAAAACTACTATGAAGATTTGGAAAAAAAGAGGTCTGGAGAGTATGAGAATACAAGGATTGACCAAATAAAACGTTCAATAAGAGAGTGGTTTTCTAATAATAACGATAGAGAAAACGTGTCGGCTGAAACAAAAAGTCTTGTCAAGATTAGAGAA
>JAMWBX010000250.1 GCA_023818725.1 Candidatus Omnitrophota bacterium | reverse complement strand
TCCCTGTCCAGCAGGTGGTTGTTTATTAACTGACCCTGGGTTCAGCAGGAGGCTGAAAGATCTGCTGCAATACGAACAACTGAATCTTGATGAGGTCGAGCTGTTGAAATTAGGCAGGCACTTCAGGCTTAATTCATCATTTAAACTGGTGGTAGGAAGAAACGAAATTGAGAACAAAAAGCTGTTAAATTTAGCAAGAAAAGGGGATGTTTATCTTGAACCCAAGGAGCTTAAAGGACCAGTTGCGATAGGAAGAGGTAATGCAGATAATTTTACAAAAGAACTCTCTGCTCAAATTTTAGCAAGATACGTCTCTCGGGATCAAAAGGTACGAATTGGAATTAGGGTTATTCCGGAAGAAAAAGAAGATTCAATAATAGTAAAAAGTTTAAACGAAGAAAAGCTGGAAAGTTTTAGAGTTTAATAATAAACCTTGAAATAATTGAAGATGCGGAAGTTTTTTATCTTCGCGGCGTGCATGGATAGGACACAGCGCCTTCATCTGCCGGGTACGGCTTAAGGCAAATTTTTTCCCACCGTTGTTAAAAAAAGCACTGAAATCTTCAAATAAATTTACCTCATAATGTATCTATGCTGACTAAATGAAATACTATTTCGAAAGCGGACCGGGACAAAAATGAACTTGACAAATATACTGGGGGGGTGTATAATTAAATAAAAAATCAAGGTCCATCAATATGGCTGATAAAAAAAGAGTGCTATCACGCATAAGAAGAATTGAAGGACAGGTCAGGGCGGTGGCCAGAATGATCGAGAGAAAAGAGTACTGTATCAATATTTTGCAGCAGGTTTTTGCTATCAGAGGTGCGTTGAAAAGTATTGCCTTAATAATTCTGGAAAATCATATAAATACCTGTGTCAGAAAAGCCATAGTTTCAAAAAATGACCGGGAAATAAAAAAGAAAGTAGAAGAATTGTTGGACATTTATGAAAAATTTTCTAAATAAAAAGGGAGAAGAGAAATGATGAAAAAAATAGTTCTGTTGGTGGCAGGGATAATTTTTTTAGGAGGTTCAGGAATATTGATGGCTCAAGAATGCTATCAGAAAACAAGCAAGACAGGTGTGCCGGGCGAAAAGTGCAATTTTTCTTTGTTAGGTAATCAGGTTATCTGCCCGGTTACTGGCGAAAAATTTGTTATTACTGAAGATTCAGGATGTGTTGAATATAAGGGTAAGATATATTTTTTCTGCTGTCAGGCTTGTAAACCAAAGTTTGAAACCAATCCAGATAAATATATTAAAAAAAGAACTGCTAAACCCGGGCATTGATTGTGCTGTAAGTTAATAATGATAAGACTTTCTGTTTTACTTATAATTGTCCTTTTTTCTGGATGCGTAAGCGTGTCGACCAGAGTCGGGAAAGAAGAGAGGGAAAAGTTAAGCAAAGTACAGGAGATTTATCGTCCCATGGAAGGGAAACCAGAATTACCTGATTTGAAAGAAGATTCGGAGCTGAAGGATTTTATTCGCTACGCTCTGCTTAATAACCCTGAAGTAGAAGCATCTTTTTATCAGTGGAAGGCCGAAATTGAAAAGGTTGCTGTATCCAGGTCCCTGCCTTATCCGGTAATAAGTTTAGAAAGTGAAATTATTTCAACAGGCGCATCCTTTGAACCAGGGCTGGCGTTAATGGTACCGGCACCGGGAAAACTATCCCTTACATCAGAGGTTATGTCTATTGAAGCAAGAAAAAAAAGGAAACTTTTTGAAGAAAAGATTTTAAAAGTGGCTCTCAATGTTAAAAATCTGGCCTACCAGTACTGGATTTTAAAAGAAAAGATTAAGCTTGCTGAAAATATTTTAAAGACTTTGAATCAACTGGAGGACCTGGCGCTTGCACAATTGAAACTTGGCCGGGTTTCACAATCTGATGTTCTTGCTATTCAAATAGAAAGAGAAAAAAACAAAAATATATTACTTGATTTACATGATTATAAAAATGTAATACTTGCTCAATTTGGGGCTGCATTAGGTATATCTATAGGAGATAAAATTCCACAACCCCCGGAAAAATTGCCTTTTACAGAAGAGGGCTTTTCTGAAGAAGACATATGGGAGATGGTCAAATTAAAAAATCCAAAACTTTCTTTTATGAAAGATGAAATAATGGAGAGTGAAATTTTTGTTAAGCTGGCATATAAAGAATATCTGCCCGATTTTGGTGTTGGATTGATGAAAAGCATCTTTTCAGAATCTGCAATGATCAAACCCATGCTAACCTTTTCTCTTCCATGGAGAAAAAAAGTTTCTTCTATGATTTCTTCTGCTAAAAGCAGTGTAAAAGTTGCACTTGCAAAATATTCTTCAGAGGAATTCGACATTGCTATAATGCTAACTGATGCGCTATTCCGTTGGAGACAGGCAGATAGAGAGTTTAAGCTGTACAGCAAGAAGCTTTTACCGAAGGTTCAGTCCAGCCTAGAGCTGAAGAGAGCCAGTTATATCGCAAATTTTTCTGGTCTTGCTGATTATCTTGGCACTGAAAGAATGTTTTTAGAGTTTTCTTATAATTGTATTTCCGCAAAGGCATTTAGAGAAATTGCCTTAAACGAAATTCTTATTGTAATTGCAGGCATTTTACCGGAAGGAGAGATAATTTTTCAGGAGGCAAGATGAAAAGGAAATATTTTGGTTTAGTTATAGTTGGATTGGTCGCGCTTGCTTTGGCAACTTCTGGTTGTAGCAAGAAGAAACAGGCTGAAGAACAAGCTTCTGTCTCAAAACCCGAAGGCGCAGCTGATAGACATGTTGGAAATCTTTGATGATGTGCAG
>JAMWBX010000249.1 GCA_023818725.1 Candidatus Omnitrophota bacterium | reverse complement strand
CAGTATATGGAGCGGCTTTTTCATATTCTTTTGATTCTAAGAACTGGAACGCATGTTCAATTTTTCCGGGACTTGACTCTGACACACTCCTTCAAACAACCTTCTGGGAATGGAATCAAGCCGTCAAGTTCGGAAATGTAAAATTTTCCAAAAAGGCCCATCCAGTATACTGGAATCTCTATGCGAATGGCTTAAATAATTTTTCAGGGGATATTTGTCTACGCGCTGAAATACTAACAGGCTACGGCATAGAAAATTTTCAGACCTTTATAACTCTTGTTCCTTCAAATGCAGTGTTTTTTTCAAACTGGAATGATAGTCTTCCAGAGGGATGGAAGCTTGAAAACAATTGTCTTACCATCATTCCGGGTAAAGATGTAAAACCCTTTGCCTTAAAATTAAATGTGGAAGGGAGATATAAGGTTTATTTTGGTCTGATGTACGGAATAATACATATGCTTGTGTCCTTGAAAGAAGAAAAAATAAGATATCCGCTTATTGCAGAAAGGAACCGACCTGAATTTCAGGATAAGCAAATCAAGGAAATTTTCTGGAAATCAGCGCAATTGCATAAAGACAGTGTCATTGAAATTTCTCCCACGCCACTGACATTGAGAGATCCGGAAAAATGGCCATTTGGTTCTCTCTGGTATATTAAACTTGTCCCAGAAAAATCCGAACGCGAAACTTATTTTAGTTCAAAATGGAATGGCAAAACACTTGCTCTTTATTTTGAACCGTACTCCTGGGCATTCAATTATAATCTTGACACTGCTCAGCAGGTCGAAGAAACAATGAAACTCTATAAAGAAATGGGCGCAGACCAGATACATAATCAACTTATCAGGTTTGGTTCTAAAGCTCTACATTACAGTAATATCGCTGAAAGATATACATCCGGAGCAATGAAGGGCGATGACGGGTCATTCAGTCCAGGACCTGCTTTAATGGTAAGATCAATCGATATTCTTAAGGAAACAATTAAGGCATGCAAAAAACTGAAAATGATTCACTATGCCAATGCAGGGCTGACAAACTGCTATCCTGGAACCGATTTTGAGGAAAAAATCAGTCGCGAGCATCCTGATTGGAGACAGGACAACATTTTAAGATACAACAGAGAAGAAACGAGAAAATATGCAGCATCAATCATAGGAGAATTTGTTCGATGGGGAACTGACGGAGTGTCTATTGATTGTATGAGATACCCCTATTTTCATACAGAGCGCGACCTTCTTTTGCTTTTTTACCAAATCGACAAAGAGATAAAGAAAATTTCCCGGAGAAAGATTCTGTTTACTGCCAGGATACCAGCGGGAAATCCACTTTATTTCAGGGTCTTTGAAAAACTTGTTAAAGAAGGAATCATAGATTGTGTAGTGCCTTCAAATCTTTTGTCAAGACAGCCGGTCGTCTCGTTAAAACCCTATCTCAAATGGAAGGATTACGGCTGCAAAATCTTTGGTATTATTGATGGCTGGCTCATTCATATGGGTTCATATTTTGATTTTCAGCTCTCGCTATACAGAAATCCAGCCGACATAAAAGACGATATAAAAAAGTTTTTCAAAGAAGGAGCAGATGGAATTTTTGTTTATCAGGCAGATTTATATTGCGCAGACCCTTTCACAAGAAATGTTATTGACTGGCGAAAATGGAAAAAAAGGTAAGAATTGGAACTTCTGGATTTTCGTTTGCGGATTGGAAGGGCGTCATATACCCTGATAGGATTCCGGATTATAAAATGCTTGAATTTTATTCAAAGGACCTTGGGTTTGATGCTGTTGAAATTAACTCAACATATTACAGGATACCTGAAGCAAAAAGATTTGAATTGATGGCAAAAAAAACACCTGCTGATTTTTTGTTTACTGTCAAGGCATTTAAAGGAATCACGCACGATCCTTTTGACAATCGAATTGAAGAAAAACCTGATATTTCACAGATTGAAGGTTATTTCAAACAATTCAAAGAGTCGATTATGCCTTTGAAAAGTTCAGGAAAACTTGGCGCTTTACTTTTTCAGTTTCCTGTTTTTTTCTACCCATCCGCAGCTGCTACTGATTATATTCTGAAAATCAGGGATTTTTTTTCAGAATTTTCTGTTGCCGTGGAGTTCAGAAATATTGCGTGGGCAAGTAAAAAAAACTATGAATTTTTGAAGAAAAACAATCTTGCTTTTTGCGCTGTCGACGAACCAGAACTTCCCCGACTGATGCCACTGAAAGACATTGTAACTTCAAACATCTCTTATCTCAGATGCCACGGAAGAAATCCAAACTGGTTTAATGCGCCAGTTTCAGAAAGATACAATTACAATTATTCTGAAAAGGAATTGAAAGAAATCGAAAAAATTGCTCGTTCAATGATAGAAAAGGCAGAGGTGAGTTTTATCTTTTTCAATAATTGCCATGCAGGGCACGCCGCAAAAAATGCGATGAAATTTGCTGAGCTGCTCGGAATTAAGCTTCAGAAAGAAAAAGATTTATTTTAGCCAAAGGCGACATCAAGTATCATCATTGCAAGAAATCCGGCAATTGTTCCTGCTGTTGAAAAATGGATATTATTGTTTTTCTGCGATTCGGGAATAAGTTCTTCGATAACCACAAAAATCATTGCGCCAGCCGCAAAACCCATTGAATATGGTAAAAGCGGCTTTGCAAACATAACGCCTATTGCGCCGATAACAGCAAAAAGTGGTTCCACAACAGCAGAAAGCTGCCCGCACATAAAGCTTTGCAATCGAGACGAACCATCCCTTCTCATTGAAATTGAAACAGCAAATCCTTCAGGCA
>JAMWBX010000248.1 GCA_023818725.1 Candidatus Omnitrophota bacterium | reverse complement strand
CGAGGAGAATTGCAATGTATTGGTGCGACAACTCCTCAGGAATATAGAAAATATATTGAAAAGGATGGAGCATTAGGCCGCAGGGTCGAGATGATAAAGTTGCAGGCACCGGACCTTGAAGTCATTTCAAATTTGGCGGTCGGCTATAACAATATTGATGTTGAAGCAGCCACGAGAAGAAAAATTGTTATCACTAATACCCCTGGGGTGCTCACTGATGCTACTGCTGATCTTGCATGGGCACTTTTGTTTTCAGTTGCAAGACGAGTTGTTGAGGCAGATAGATTTACGCGTGATGGAAAATTCAGGGGCTGGTTGCCGGATCTTTTCCTTGGCATGGAAATAACAGGAAAAACACTCGGTGTTGTTGGCGCAGGAAGGATAGGAAGCAATTTTGCGAGAAAAGCAAAATGTTTTTCTATGAGGATTCTTTACTATGACAAAAAAAGAAATTATCAACTTGAGCAGGATACACGCGCGCTATTTGTTGATCTTGAAACACTGCTAAAAGAGTCAGATTTTATTTCTCTTCATGTGCCATTATTGCCTGAAACAAGGCATCTCATAGGCGAGCGGGAACTTGCTCTTATGAAAAAGACAGCGATACTAATTAACACTTCAAGGGGTCCAGTTGTGGATGAAAAGGCTCTCGCGAACGCATTAAAGGAGAAAAAAATATGGGGCGCGGGTCTTGATGTTTATGAAAATGAACCTGTGATTGAACCTGAGTTGATTTCTCTTGATAATGTTGTTTTGCTTCCCCATATTGCCAGCGCGACATTTGAAACAAGAACAAAAATGGGTATAATGGCAGCTGAAAATATTCTTGCTTTTTTCAGGGGAGAAATTCCTCCAAATATTGTTAATCCAGAAGTTTTTACTGAAAAGGAGCCGCTATGAAGATTGAGGAGCAGGGATTTATTTTTGATTCAGAGAAAGCAGAGCAGGGAAAAAGAGTGTGCATATTTACTGGTTTGTTCAAGCATTCAACTGGCAGAATCTTCTCAACATTCAGGATCGGAAGCAAAAAGGATTCAACTGATGGCAACGGTGTTATTGCAGAGTTTGTTGATGGGAAATGGGAAATTATATTTTCAAGTTTTCAGAGCGAGTTTGATGGAAAAAAGGGCGATATAAAAGCAGTTGAGCTTTTTGAAAGGCCTGATGGAGGATTGTCCTGTTTACTTTCCTGGTTTGATTGCTCAAAAAGTTCAAAGCTTTACGACGCAGCAAGCGATACTATTCTGCCTGGAAATCTCATTATCGCAGATTCTTCTGACATGGGAAAAACCTGGACAAATTACAGGATTGTTGATACAAAAGATCTTCCAGGACCGGCTCTTACAGGGCCTGTTTTGAAATTACCTGGCGGATATCTCGTTTTCTTTGAATCCTATGGTCGTGAAAAAAATGGAGAAGTTTCCTGCCATGCGGCGCGTGCGCTTTTCAGTAAAGATGGAATTGATTTTCACAAAATTATTACTGTTGCAAAACACCCTGAAAATACATTATATTACTGGGATCAGAGAAATACATTTGATTGGTGTTCGGGAAAAATTATTTCCATGTTCTGGACATATAACAGAAAAGAGGAAAAAGACATTGATATTCACATTGCGCATGGAGACCCTGAAAGTTTGACCTGGTCAATTCCTGTATCCACAGGCATTGAAGGGCAGATTGCGACGCCAGTGTCACTGGGAGATGGAAGAATTCTGTGTTTCTATGTTCACAGGCATCATCCAGGTTCAATGAGGCTGATAATATCTGAGGATAATGGAAAAACATGGGAGCATAATCAGGAACTCATTGTATATCTTAACCCGACAGAGAAAAGTAGTTCAGAGAAAAGTTCTTATGCCCAGTACTGGGAAGATATGAACAAATGGAACTTTGGACATCCTTCGGGAATCCTTTTTGATAGAAACCGTGTTCTTCTTGCATATTACGCGGGAATTGACGCGTCATCCCTCAGCGCCAGGTACTGCATTATTTCCATCTAAGTCAGGGTCAAAAATTTTTCCTGGATTCAGGATAAAAAGGGGATCAAGCGTCTTCTTAATTTTTTTTAGAATACCGACATAGTCCTGACCGAGACACATCTCAAGATATTCTTTCTTAACCATGCCTATGCCATGCTCTCCAGAAATTTTTCCGCCCCGTCTTATACCGTCTAAGATAATTTCATCTCTGATTTTTTTATATATTTCTTTCCATTTTTCGATAGGCCTGCCATCAATTGTTGTTTTCATAATATGGGTATGAAGATTTCCATCGCCTGCGTGTCCGTAAGTTGGAAGCCACACATTGTGCTTATGAGATAACTCCTCAACAAAAGCGATGTGGGAAGCCATCTGGTCCGGCGGAAGTGTGACATCAAGAATTTCAATTGTTGAAGATTTCAAGGCTTCGTAGACCAGGCTTCTTACATGAAGTATCTTTTTTTGTTTTTCTCTGGAATCAGCGACAAACACATCGCATGCGCCGCTGGATAAACATATCTCAGCAATTTTTTCACAGTGTTTTTCAATTTCAAGCCTGGTGCCATCCAGCATAATCATCAGAAAAAACTCTCCCTTTACGGATGGCCAGGATGTTCCGCAATAATTTTCTGCGATTGATATTACTCTTTTTCCGATAAATTCAATCGCCAGTGGCCGCGCCGGAAGTTTGAGTATAAAAGGCGCTGTATTTAGAGCATCATTAACTGTTTCATAAGGCACAAGAAGAGTCATTGAGTCTTCGGGTTCACGCAGAACGCTTAATGTTGCTTGAGTCACAATTCCAAGTGTTCCTGCAG
>JAMWBX010000247.1 GCA_023818725.1 Candidatus Omnitrophota bacterium | reverse complement strand
TACATTCTGTTGAAACGCTTGGATGCACCACAACAATCTGTTCAGACAAAACAGGCACGCTCACAAAAAATGAGATGACTGTTCGTAAAATTTATGCGGACGGAAAAGTTTTTTCAATCTCTGGCGCTGGTTATAGCCCCGAGGGTGATTTTTTTCTAAATGATAAAATTGTAAGACCTGATGAATTTCTAGGACTGGATAAGGCGCTTGATTGTGCTATTATCTGTAACTCAGCAAAACTGGTAAAAAATGATGACCGCTGGCAGATAATTGGCGATCCCACAGAAGGCGCCTTGCTTACAGCGGGTGCAAAAGCAAAAAAGTTCAAGGAAGCCTATGAAAAAGAATTCGAAATTATCGATGAAATTCCTTTTGATTCAGAACGAAAAAGAATGACAGTAATTATAAAGCAAAGTGGTTCTTATACCGCGTTTATTAAGGGCGCCCCTGATGTGCTTATAAAGTTATGTTCGTATACTGATGAGAATGGCAAAATAAAACCGATGAATGATAAAACAAAAGAAGAGATATTGAGCCAAGTCGAAACCTTTACAAGACATGCGTTAAGAGTTCTGGCGACAGGTTATAAGAAAATGCCACTGGAAACCGGAATTAAGGAAAATATAATAGAAAAAGACATAATCTTTACCGGTCTTTTTGCGATGTCAGACCCACCAAGAAAAGAAGCTAAAATTGCAATTGAAAAATGTAAGAAGGCAGGAATTAAAGTAAAAATGATCACCGGAGATCATAAACTGTCTGCGGCAGCGATTGCTAAAGAGCTTTCTTTGATTACGGATGAAGCAAATGTCATATCAGGTGAACAGATCGATGCTACGGACGACTCCTCTTTAAAAGAACTGGTCAACCGAATGGTGGTTTTCGCGAGGGTATCGCCCCATCATAAGTTGAGAATAGTGCGAGCTCTTAAAAATAATAAAGAAATCGTTGCAATGACCGGTGATGGTGTAAATGATGCTCCCGCATTGAAAGAAGCAGACATCGGGGTCGCAATGGGTATCACTGGGACAGATGTAACAAAAGAAGTTTCAGATATGGTGATAACAGATGACAATTTTGCTTCAATAGTGGCAGCAGTGGAAGAGGGAAGGGGAATTTACGAAAATATTAAGAAATTCGTTCATTTTCTTCTTTCATGCAATGCTGGAGAAATTATGGTAATGTTTTTTGCCTCAATTTTCGGGATGCCAATACCATTGCTTCCTGCCCAAATTCTATGGATAAACATTGTAACTGACGGCTTTCCTGCTCTTGCACTCGGAGTTGATCCGGTGGATCCTGACAACATGAAAAAACCTCCAAGAGAGCCTGACCAGCCGCTTATTGACATGAAAACCGGCAAGTTAATAATATTTCAGGGCGCAATTATCGCTTTATGCACCCTGCTGGTTTTTTCATATGCGTTGTTTGTCGAAAACGCCGGAATCACAAAAGCAAGAACAATGGCTTTTTTTGTCCTCGCAACCTCACAACTTTTTCATTCATTTAACCTCAGAAGCAATATTCGTTCTATCTTTGACCTGAAATTTTTTTCAAACGCCAAACTTGTTTATGCCGTGGCATTTTCTTTTTTGCTTCAGGTTTCAGTGATTTACTTGCCCGCTGCTCAAAATATTTTCAGAACTACAGTCATCGAAAATATAGACCTTTTAATAGTAATTGTGGTTTCAACAATTCCGCTGTGGGTTATGGAAGTGCTGAAATTAATTGTGCGAAGAAAGAAAAGTGATTCGGGTGTATAATTAACAAAAAGGATAAAATGGAAAAAGAACTGATTTTTATCACTGTGATAGGCAAAGACCAAAAAGGTATTGTGGCAAAAATTTCAAATCTGCTCTACAAAAAAAATATTAATATTGAAGATATCGTTCAGAAAATAATACAGGAGCACTTTGTTATGGCAATGATGGTTGACATTAAAGACGCAAAATGCTCGCTGGAAAAACTATCCAGGGAACTGACGGAACTTGGAAAAAAATTAAATTTAATTATACAGGTTCATCACGAAAACATTTTCAAAATGATGCACAGGATATAAAATGGCATTCACGCTTGAAGAAATATATGAAACGACCCGGATGATTCTTTTTGAAAAACTGGATATTCGCACCGCAACACTGGGCATAAACATAAAGGACTGTGTCAGTTCAAATTTTCAAACATTTCAGAAAAGAATATACCAGAAAATAACAAAATATGGCAAAGCCCTTGTCAAAAAAGCAAAACAAATAGAGATTAAATATGGCATTCCGATTGTAAATAAGAGAATCTCTCTAACTCCTATTAGCATGGTTATGGAATCGCACGCCACAGAGAAAAAATTTATCCAGATGGCAAAAATAATCGACTCTGCGGCAAAGGAAACAGACATTGATTATATCGGCGGATTCGGCGCTCTTGTTCATAAAGGAATGACAGATGCAGAAAAAATACTGATGAATTGTTTTTCGGAAGTGATTGCCTCAACACAGCGCGTATGCTGTTTTATTAATGCAGGAAACACAAATTCCGGCATAAACATAGACGCGGTAAATATGACAGGAAAAATGCTTGTTGAAACAGCAAATAAAACCAAAAACGGTTCCGGTTGCGCAAGGTTTGTCATTTTTGTTAATGCACCTGAGGATAATCCCTTTATGGCAGGCGCCTTTCATGGCCCTGGAGAACCTGATTTTTCTCTAAATATAGGAATAAGCGGGCCTGGCGCGGTAAGAAGCGTGGTCGAGAAAAATCCTGATTGCGACATCACAGAACTTTCTGAAATCATAAAAAGAACAATTT
>JAMWBX010000246.1 GCA_023818725.1 Candidatus Omnitrophota bacterium | reverse complement strand
TGCATTTTTTGCATCAGTTGAACAAGCTCTTAATCCTTCATTAAAAGGAAAACCTGTTTTTGTTTCAGGAAACACTGCAAGGGATTCTGTGATTGCTGCATGTTCATACGAAGCAAAAAAATATGGTGTGAAATCAGGAATGAGCATATTTGAAGGATTAAATCTATGTCCGCATGCAATAATTGTAAGGGGAAATCCTGAAAGATATATTGATACTTCAAGAAGAATTTTTCACATTTTACAAAGATTCACAGAAATGGTTGAACTTTATTCAATAGATGAAGGATTCCTTGAAATGGAATTAGATAATGCTTCATATGAAAATTTGAGGCATTTAGCACTTTCCATTAAAAAGGCGATTTACCAGGAAACATCTCTCACCTGTTCCATTGGCATTTCCTGCAATAAGACAGTCGCAAAAATCGCGTCTGATTTATGTAAACCTGATGGAATTATGATAGTGGATGAAAGCCGGATTTATCAATTTATGGAAAATTTACCTGTGAAGGATGTTCCGGGAATAGGACCAAGGATGACAGAATATCTTAATTTGATGGGCATTGAATTTTGTGGACAGGTTAGGAAACTTCCAGTAAGTTTATTCAGAGAAAAATTTGGAATTAGAGGCGAAGAAATCTGGCATTTGTGTCATGGCAGAGGAGAAACAAAAGTTACTGTTCAATCACCTGAACCAAAATCATTCGGGCATTCATATACCCTGATGCAGGATACAGATGATATGAATCTAATATTAAGTGTTTTGTGTCGACTTTCACATCAGGTTGGAATGCGAATGAGGGAAGAAGGTTATTATGGAAATGTGGTGTGCGTAACTTTAAGATACAGCGATTTTTCATCTTTTACAAAGAGAAAAACCTATCCATTCTGGTTTAATGATGACCAGACGATTTTCAGGAATGCAGGTTCAATAATGTTTGCTGAACCAATTTCAGAAAAGATAAGGCTTGTTGGAGTGAGTTTGTCAGGAATTCACAAAAGATATCAGATGTCTTTATTCAGAAATGAAAAAAGAGAAATAATGTTAAAGGTTATGGATTCAATAAACAAAAAGTATGGAACAGATACAGTTTTCCCCTGTTTAATGCTTTATGAAAAAATAAGATGCCTGCCTGTAAAAAAAACACATGCTTTTATATTTGGCGAATTGAAAAAAATTCCTAATTCTTTTCTGTCAGAACAGCCGGAATGAAATTTGAGAAAATTCCTTCCAGATAACTTTTTCAAAAAAAGAAGGAGCACATCCCTGTTTTGCGGATGCCCTGTAACCCAGCGTATTCAGCGAACCTGGACTTTCAAAATCGAGCATTGTAAAAGCGATAAGTTCCTTTATCTGTTCGATAATATCAATTTCAAGCGAGATTTTTACAAGTCCATGGTTGATATAGTGATAGGTACTTTTGTAACGCGTTTTTAGCAAATTTCCTTCATCGGATGTATAAAAACCGCTTGTTTCGACGAAAATAAGAGTTAAGGATGTCTCAACAGGCGTTTTTGCAGAAAAATCCTTCAATGTCAAATAGGGTTGAAGAAAAATGAAGAAATGCACAGGTTTTATTTTGTTTTTGCTGATGGCCTTCGCTGGCTGCGTTGTTTCAAACAGCCTAGCAGGCAGGATGGAAAAAAAATCAGTAATTGCGGAACAAGAATCTCTGTATGAGTGTTACCGAATAAGAAAAATTCCAGTCATTGATGGAAAACTTGATGATTCCTGCTGGCAGAGTATTCCCGCGGCAAAATGTTTTTTTCTGCTGGGTGGCAGGGAATTCGCAATGGTCAAACCATCATTTTTTAAGGCAGGTTGGGACAATGAAAATTTTTATTTCGGATTTGTGGCGCAGGAACCAGAAACTCAGAAAATAATTGCAAAAAGACAAAGTGGAGATAAATTTTTGTGGACAGAAGACAGTGTAGAACTATTTCTTTTTCCGCCAGAAACTGATGCCTGGCAATTTATAGTTAACGCCATTGGTTCAAGGCACAACGGGAAAGGAGATACAGGCGCTACTACCCCACTGGCGAACTGGCAGACAGCAAGTTTTATCGGTCAGAATTTCTGGTCAATTGAGGTAAAGATTCCTTTTAAGATCTTTGGTAAGACCCCTGTTGATGGAGAACAGTGGAAGATAAACGTTGGCAGGAACAATCTTACAGGACCTGTTGAAGAACGTGTTTCGTGCTGGCCAAAAATTAGAAAATCCTTCCATGAAATAGAAAATTATGGCGCCCTAATTTTTAAAAAAGGCTTGCTCAATCAAGAAACTGTGATAGAAGTGGAAAATAGAATAAATGCTGTGAGATACTACATGTTAAAAAACATGGTTGTTGAACTTGTTTCGGCATACAATAATGAATACAAAAATTATCTTAAAAAAGCTTCCTCTATTCCTTCGCTTTCCACAGACGCAGAAGAGCTTAAAAACATCTGGACTTTCGCTGTTGATTATTACGAAAAGACGAAAAACAAAGAAATCAATCTGGAAGAAATATACAGAGTTTTGCTTAAAACAAAAGGTCTTAAAGAGAAAACAGAGACCTTGAAACAAAGGATTGAATTGGAATCCCTTTTTGAATGAAGTTAGCCCATTTTTAAAACAGGAACTACCCTGCTCTGCTATTGAAATGCGTTTGGTACATTCAAATCCCTCTTATGAGGTGAAAGCGGAGGGGGTGGGATTTGGCGCCCTCGCCTCCCACTACGGCTCGGGTCGGCCAGCCGCACAAGTCCTCGCACTTGCTCGGACTTATACGTCTTCGCTCCATTCAAATCCCCCTTATGAGGTGAAAGC
>JAMWBX010000245.1 GCA_023818725.1 Candidatus Omnitrophota bacterium | reverse complement strand
GCTGAAACACTGGGAATCAAAAGAATCATTGGTTTTTCCGGATGTACCGGTGACAGTGAAAACGCAAAATCTCCAAACTGGATTACCTGCCCCTGGCCGGATGATTTCTCAAAAACTCTTGCATGGCAGTGGGAAAAATGCGTAATACCTTACTGGAAGGAGGAGGCAAAATTTGCATTGAGTCATAATGTCAAAGAAATATGCCTTGAAATGCATCCTGGCTTTGTTGTATATAATCCAGAAACCCTGCTTAAACTCAGGGATGCTGTTGGCGAAGTCATTGGTGCAAACTTTGATCCAAGTCATCTTTTCTGGCAGGGAATAAATCCCATAGCCGCTGTCAGGAAACTTGCTGGTGCTATTTATCATGTGCATGCAAAAGATACCAGGATTGATGCGATAAACACTTCAATTAATGGTGTCCTTGATACTAAATCATATCTTGATGAAGCAAATCGGTCATGGATTTTTAGAACAGTCGGATACGGACATGGCGAGGAATTCTGGAGAGAATTTATAAGCAGCCTAAGAATCGCTGGTTATGACGGGGTTTTAAGCATAGAACATGAAGATAGTCTGATGAGTGTAGAGGAAGGACTAAAAAAGGCCATATCTTTTCTTAGAGGTGTCATTATCAGCGAACCAAAGCCAAAGGCGTGGTGGACTTGAAAAACAGAAAGTTACGCTGGTGGAAAATCATTATTGGCGGCTCCGGAGGCCAAGGAATTGTTACCATCGGAAAAATTCTGGCACATGCTGGAGCTGAAAGAGGTTTGAATGTAACCTTTCTGCCAGCATATGGCGCTGAAATGCGCGGAGGTTATGTGTATGGCATGATCTCTTTCTCAACCAGGGAGCTTTTTTCGCCCATAATTTCAAGAGCTGAATTCGGTGTATTTATGAACGAGATGTCATTACAAATGTTAAGGCAGTATTTCAATGAAAATGCATGGATTCTATGGAATAGCTCGCTTATCAATCCGGAAAAAGAACACAGAACAAAAAGTATTGGAATTCCTGCCTCCGAACTTGCTGAAAAACTCGGAGATATTCGCATTGCGAACATGATAATGCTTGGTGGTTTAGCGAAAATTCTGGAAAGTGAAGGATTTCCAGCAAAAGAAAAAGATTTTAAAAATGGTATAAAAGAAATCATCGGGGATGATAAAAAATCCCTGAACAACAGGGCACTTTTGGAAGGAATAAGAATTGTAGAACAGGTGATGCAAAATGTCAGACCAGTCATTTGAAGTAAAAAAAATAGGACCCTGTAAATGGATAATAGAGAAGAAGGGAAATATGCTTGTTCCGGGTATTCTTTACATTTCTGAAACCCTTCTTGATAGGGCTTTTGAGGATAATGTCACGCAACAGATCGCAAATGTTGCAAGCCTACCCGGAATTGTATTATGGAGCCTTGCCATGCCAGACGTACACTGGGGATATGGCGCACCTATCGGAGGCGTGGCGGCATTCAAAAAGGACAGCGGTGTTATCGTACCTGGTTTTGTTGGCTATGACATCAATTGCGGTGTGCGGTTGATCCGTTCAGATATTGTTGCATCAGAACTGAAAAATAAACTTGAAACCATCATAAACTGCCTTTTTTTCAATATTCCTTCAGGCGTCGGCTCCAGTGGAAAAATAATTCTTAAGACCAGCCAGATTGACGATGTTCTTACAAATGGTGCGATGTATGCCCTGAGACAGGGATACGGATGGAACTCAGATATCCAACGAATAGAAGAATCAGGATGTATGAAAAGCGCAAATCCTGATGCTGTAAGTCCCAGGGCAAAGGAAAGGGGTTCAGACCAGCTTGGAACTCTTGGTTCAGGCAATCATTTCCTTGAAATACAGCAGGTTGTTGAAATATACGATAAGCAGGCAGCAAATGTCTTCGGGCTTTTCAAAGATCAGATCACAATTATGGTGCACACTGGAAGCCGGGGACTTGGCTATCAGGTTTGCGATGATTATCTGGCTAAATTTGGAAAAACTGTTGCCAGATACGGAATCCACCTTTCAGACAGACAGCTTGTTTGCGCTCCAGTGTCATCAAGAGAGGGTGAAGAATATTTTGCTGCAATGAGCGCAGCTGCAAATTTTGCCTGGGCAAACAGACAGATAATCACGCACTGGGTAAGGGAATGTTTTGAAAAGTCGTTATCCATACCTGCCGAACGGTTAGGGCTACATGTTGTGTACGATGTGGCGCATAACATCGCTAAATACGAAAAACACCTGGTGGAAAACAAGGAAGAATATGTTTATGTTCATCGTAAGGGTGCGACAAGAGCATTTCCACAGGGGCACCAGGCAGTCTGCGAGCCGTACAGAAAAATTGGTCAACCTGTCATAATTCCGGGCACGATGGGAACAAATTCATATGTTCTTGTTGGAACCCACAAGGCAATGGAAGAAACCTGGGGTTCAACCTGCCATGGTGCAGGCAGAACAATGTCAAGGGCTCAGGCAATCAAAACAAGCAAGGGAAGAAAAATAGAGGAGGAACTGCTGAGAATCGGAGTACTGCCAAGAGCCAAAAGCAGAGGCGGCCTTGCTGAAGAAATCCCTGAAGCATACAAAGATGTTGATGAAATTGTAAGGGTTGTTGAAGAAGCAGGCCTTTCAAAAAAGGTTGCAAAAATGAAACCTCTTGCTGTAATAAAGGGTTAGCCAGACACCCTGTATTCGGCATATCACAAAAGGCATAGTTTTTTTGCGATCTTTCTTGACGACTCAAATGTAAAATGATAAATAAAAACATTGAATCGAAAAAAGGAGATACAATGAAATTCAGCATCCAGAC
>JAMWBX010000005.1 GCA_023818725.1 Candidatus Omnitrophota bacterium | reverse complement strand
TAATCGATGATTTTTTTATAGTAATATTCCACAAGTGTAAATACAAAAAAAAGCAAACCACCACAGATAAGCATCAGCAGCCATGATGAACGAAAGAGCATTTTTATTGATGTAAGCGGCTGCAGGTATCCAGCATAAAAAATTATCAATATAACAATCAATATTATCGAGGAATACTTGCAGATGATAAGCAGTTTTCTTTCTTTCTCCATAGTTATTTATGTTATACGAAAACCATAGCAGGGTCAACCGGAACCCGCCCAGAAACAATCTGTGAACTTCCTGATGATTCCAAGTGCTTCATCTGTGGCACCCTTATTTTCAAGAATCACCCGGAACCCGGCGTCGCCCATTTCTTCACGAATATGTGGATTGCCTAAAAGAAATTCAATTTTTTCAGCCAGCTCTTCAAATGAGCCGACCTCGATACCACCTCCAGCCTGAAGAATTTTTTTCCATTCCTCTGCAAAATCCCAGTTGAATTTACCGTATATCACCGCATTTCGAAATGCAAGTGGTTCAATGGGATTTTGCCCTCCCGCTGGCACAAGAGAACCACCAACAAAAACAATTTTGCTCTTTTTGTAAAAATCGGTCAGGATTCCATATCTGTCTACAACAAGAACCCGGCTTCTGGAAGATGTACAACTCAGTTTCTCATATTGAATACCCTTCATTTTCAAAATTTGATAAATGTTTGTCCTATCAAGCGCCCTGGGAACCACAACTATGGAAACATCCGGATATTTATCAAGGATTTTTTTTACTATTTCAGCTATCGGCTCTTCTTCTCCACGATGAATTGAACCAAAAACAATCATTGTCGATTCAATATCTTCTTTTACTGTCTTACTCAGCAGATATGCCTGATCAAACTTGATGCTTTTAGAAATAAAGACTTTCTTTCTATCAACACCAAGATCGATAATTCGGTACGCATCCTTTTGGCTTCGCATAACAAAGCAGTCAACCTTATTTACAGTGCGACTGATGAAAAATTTGAAAGCAGAATACCTTCTGAAAGACCTCTCAGACAACCTTCCATTCAAAACAATAATTGATGCATTGCGCCTTTTCAATGCAAAGAAAAGGTTTGGCCAGAACTCTGTTTCAATAGAGATAAAAATCTCTGGCCTTATCATGGAAACCGCTTTACGAACTGAAAAGGAAAAATCAAATGGGGCGAAAACATGAACTATATCATCAGAAAGCCTCTGTTCTGCAATAATTCTACCAGTTCTGCTGACACACGAAACCACAATCTTTCTGTCTTTCAATTTCTGTGAAATTTCATATATCAGTGGCAGACTTGCAAGAAATTCACCGATTGAAACAGCATGAATCCATATAGTTTTTTTATCCCTGGGTTTAAACAAATCCTTATTGTAAATCCCAAACCTTTCGAGAAAATCGTGATATTTTTTGTCTCTTCCAAAAAGCCTTTTTCTGAAAAAAGGCAAAGATAGGGACAATGCAACGGCATAAAAAATATCATAAATTGCAAAAAAGAGGTATCGCATTACTTTTCAAAAAGAAGACTTGAAGGGAAAAGGGTATCTCTTCCCATCAGGCCATCTGGATCAAAAACCTTTTTTATTCTGATCATGTCTTTTATACCTTTGTCACCATACATCATCCTGAGATATGGATATTTTATCTTGCCTATCCCGTGTTCAGCAGCAATTGTTCCTCCAAGGGAAAGGGCTTTTTCAACACAGCTTAAATAAATTTGTTTTGCAAGATTTTTTTCTTTCTCATCAGCAGGAAAAAGGTTGAAGTGAAGATGGTTCTCACCAATATGTCCAAAAAGCACTGTCTGTATTCCTGATTCTTCTGAAAACTTTCTGTAAAAAGAAACAAGCTCCCTGAAATTATTCTCCGGCACCGCTATATCAAGAGAAATTTTGGTAATCTTTAATTTCCGAAAATAGGCATTTATGTTTTCAGGAAGTCTGTGTCTGAAGTCAATCAACCTTTGATAGTTTTTGGGGTCGCTTCCAACCCAAACATCTCTGGCATTATACTTTTCTGATATTTCCAGCCATTGTTCCATCAATTCTGTGGTACTTGTGCTCTCAATATAAAATGCACAGGTATCAGACGGTATCTCAGGAAAATCGTCTTTCAGAAAAAATAGGCTTGCACGGTCAAAAAACTCAAGCATATACATGTCCTGAATAAATTTGTGTTTCACCTCCGAGATAAAATCGAACATCTTTTCTTCGGATGGAAGAAAAAAAACCATAATAAACCTTTCAGGAAGCCTATCTGTCAGAAGAACTTCCACACTGGTTATCACTCCAAGAGTACCCTCTGAACCAATAACAAGGTCTATCAAATCCATACCTTTTGCTGAAAAATATCCAGCGGAGCACTTAATGGGAGGAGTTTGATAAGAGGGTATTTCAAAGTGTGCAAAATCAGTCTTAATCACCCCTCTTTCATCCGCAAGAAATTTACCTCTGGGAATTTCCACAATCTTTCCACTGCCTGTGACCATCCTTATTTTCATCACATATTTTCTGGTAGCCCCAAATCTGAAACTGTATTCACCGGAAGCATTGGTTGAAGCATTTCCACCAATAAATGCATTCCTTTCAGTCGGAAAGGGTGGATAAAATTTACCGGCACGCTCAAGTTCCTGGAGGAAATTATTGATAATTGTCCCTGCTTCACAAATTGCGCTGTTTCCATTGATACTTATTATTCTGTTAAGACGTTCGACCGAAATTACAGAGCCCTCTGTTGGTATCCTGCCACCCACGGTTCCTGTACCCCCACCTGACACTGTTAGAGGCATCTTTTGTGAATTACACAAATTTACAACTTCCAGCACCTCCTGTTCATTCTCCGGGATAAAAACCTTTTCACATCGACCTGCCGAAAAATTGGATGAATCTTCAAGATAACTTAAAATCTCATCGCGATTCTCCTTAATAATCATCTTATCTCCTTTCCTTCGAATCCAACAATAACAATATGGTTCTTATCGGCTATTTTTTTTGTATTTTCTTGGTCAAGTATAACTGACCTGTTTGACTCAACCGCTATAGCCTTACCGCCGGCACAGGCAAGATTTCTGACCGTATCAGGACCTATGGTAGGCAAATCAAACCTCACGTCTCCACCGGATTTCATTACCTTGATCACGCTGAAACCTTTGCAAAAACAGCCTGCCCTTTTAATCATGCTATCAGTACCTTCAATTGCCTCAACCGCAATAACCATCTCATTCTTTATTGCCACTGCCTGACCTATTCCATGACGGGCAATAACCTTTGCAATCTTCCAGCCAGCACAGATATCTTTCCACTGCACAGAACTCGGTTTCGATTCTGTATAAATTTTCGGTTTTGCAAGATGCCTTTTGAAAACCCTTGTAAGAGGAATAAGTTCAATTTCTTTTTCATGCAAAAAATCTGCAAGCCTTCTTAAGATATTTTCAGGAGTAAAATTTGCGATTCTATTAAGAAATCTTCTGCCAGAATCCGAAATCACGCTGGTAAATAATATCGAAGGTTCTATTTTACCGGCAAAAACGACTTTTCTTATTCTAAACTTTTTTGCGTAACGAACAAAACCATCAATATCGCCAGGGGCAATAACCACTTCCTCAGGATAACCCAGCTTTGTCCCAAAACTAAAAACAACTGGAACTAACCCAATCTTCTTTAGTTCATTATATGCGACATCTGAGAAAATGTTTTTTGAAGCAAAAAGTCCAATTTTCTCTTGCATCTTTTTTGAAGTCTTATTGTTCGTACTCTAAGGGGTCTTTCAATCCAAGTTCAGAAAATGCGGCAAGCCTTATCCTGCATGAATCACAAATGCCACAGGCTTTCTCTCTTCCACTGTAGCAGGACCAACTTAGAGAAAAATCAACTTTGAGATTGAGTCCAAGCTTTATAATCTCGGATTTCTTCATCAGCAAGAGCGGTGTTTTTAGAATAATCTTGCCGCCTTCCACACTCTTCTTGATACCCCTGTCAATAACCTTTTGAAAAGCCTTGATAAATTCCTGCCTACAGTCAGGATATCCTGAATAATCGACGCTATGGACCCCGATCACTATAAAATCAGCATCAATGGATTCAGCATAAGCAGTCGCAAGAGACAACAAAATTATGTTTCTTGCAGGCACATAACTTGTGGGAATCTCTGAAAATGTAGCATTTCCCTGATAACTGCTATCCGTCAGCGAAGAAGGAAGCCAGGAAAGGTCTACATCAATAAACCTATGTTGACAAACTGATAAAAACTGCCCTATTTTTCGCGCGCACTCGATCTCCTTTCTATGCACCTGCCCATAATTAACAGTCATGGCATAAAGACTGTTTCCTTGCGACTTTTCAAAAGCAGCTGCAACATAACTATCAATTCCACCTGAAATCAGAACAACGGATTTCATTTTACACCAAGGATTTTATGTAGCTGCGGTCGAAAAAACCAGTTTGGTACACCTGACTTTTTAATCGCATTAAACAACATTTTTGTTACTCTTAGTTCATTATTAACCGGTTGTAATATCACCGGTTGTGTAATAGATCTATCAATAAAGTCAATGTCTGCTTTCTTCTCGATAACATACTTGAATTCTCCTGCAATTTTTTTAAATCGCGGGTCATAACCATTTTTTAAAAATTTCATTGCCTGCCTTTTTGGGCTAACACAAATCCAGTCAACACCTATTTCTCTCCAGATTGTGCCGTTTGTTTCAACCGCCACGAAATATCCGTCCTTCTTTAAGAGATTCGCAAGCATGGAAAAATCTTGAATATAAGGTTCCCCTCCTGTGATAACAACATTAGAAATTCTTGCCTTTTTCTTTGCAAGTATCCCGACCTGATTGATAATTTCCTTCTCATCCATCAGAATCCTTTTTTTAAACGCCAAAGGAGTATCACAAAATTTACATTTCAGGTTGCAACCGAAAAATCGAATAAAGACCGATGCAATACCCTGTCTCCATCCCTCACCTTGAACGGAACTAAAGATTTCGCAGATTTCAAGCATTTTAATACTGTTTACCTTCGTAATAAGCTGTTTCGTACATTGCGACTATATTTTCCGGGGGAGTTATGACCTGAAGGTTATGGCATGGACCAAGAAAATATCCGCCATTTTCACCCAGAATCTTAATATTTTCAATGACCTCTTTCTTTACTTCCTCGACACTTCCAAAAGGCATCGTATATTGATTATCCACTGCACCATGAAAACATATTTTTTCGCCAAAATCTTTTTTCAAAGAAGCTCTATCCATGTTTTTACATCTCCATTGTACCGGGTCAAGAACATCAACGCCACATTCAATCAGGTCAGGAATAATGTCTCTTATTGCTCCATCGCTGTGAGTGATTACATATGCTCCATTCTGGTGCGCCAGATCCATCATCTTTTTCATTCTAGGAAGGAAAAATTCTCTTATGCAACCAGGAGAGAACAAAAGCGATTCCTGAGAACCAAAATCCTCTGCAACCATTGTTAAAAGCACTTTTCCAGGAATCTGTTGATAAATACCCTCTGTAATTTTGTAATACAGTTGAAATATCTGTTCCATGCAATAATCGACAATATCCGGTTTTTCCACAAGGTCCATCATCGCCATCTCAAGACCTCGAAGCTGTGTATAACGGAGAAACGGTTCCATTCCTCCTCCCCATATCGGCAGGTGTTCCTTTCCCTGAATCTGCTTTCTTATCACAGAAAAATCAAACCAATCAATCGAAGGGAATTTATAATTTCTTTTAATTTCCTGCAGTGTTTCAAACTCTGCAAGGGGATGATATACACACTCCGAATAGACTCCTGCTCCATAGGAAATATCTTTAAACCCGCATCCAAAAAAATCGTAGCCTTCTTTAACCTTTGGTCCTGCATAATCAGGAAAAACAACTACAATTTCGTCAATGTGAAGTCTCTCAAAAAGTTCTGAATTCTCAGAAATACCCAGATACTCTTTCACTCTTATCAGGGTTTCTCTGGTTGCCCTCCAGAATAAAGGAATCCTGTCAGGTTTCTGCCTGCTTAAAACTGCTGACCACCTTTCAACAGGCGTCATAGCATCCTTACCCAAGTAAACTCCTAGTGCTTGTTAGTCTATTATAACATAGAAAAGAAAACCTGTTTCGAGAAAATTTGACAAATTTATCGCAAAGGTTTTTAATTATTAACCATAAAATAACAGACAAGCAGGAGGTGAAAAATTGGACCTTGTCGCAAAGAAAATTTTTCTGACCAAAGGCGTCGGCAAAGACACTGAGAAACTGACAAGTTTTGAAAGAGCATTGAGAAACGCTTCTATAGCGCAGTTTAACCTTGTATCAATCTCAAGCATCTTTCCGCCTCACTGCAAACTCATTTCAAAAACAGAAGGTCTTTCATATCTCAAGCCCGGTCAGGTACTCTATGTGGTAATGAGCAAAAACGCCACCAATGAACCGCATAGATTAATAACCGCATCCGTGGGACTTGCCATTCCCAAAGATCCGAATCAATATGGATATCTTTCAGAACATGAAAGCTTCGGGGAAACAGAAGAAAAAGCAGGCGACTATGCAGAAGACCTGGCAGCCACTATGCTTGCGACAATTTTGGGACTTGAGTTCGATCCAAACTCATCCTATGATGAAAAAAAACAGATATGGAGAATGTCAAACCAGATTATCAAGACAACCAATATCACTCAGTCTGCAATCGGTGATAAAAACGGATTGTGGACAACAGTAATTGCTGCTGCGGTTTTTGTACTTTAATAATGCCATGAATAAAGCCCTTCCATACACATTCGGAGGACTGGAAAAAATTCCACTAAGCAGTGCAAAATTTATTTTACTTCCTGTACCATACGAATCAACCGTTTCCTTCAAACCGGGGACAAGGTTCGGACCTGAATCAATCCTGCTTTCGTCAAGATACATGGAGCTTTATGACGAAGAAACTGATTCAGAGCCCTGGCGAAATGGCATACTCACACTGCCTGAGATTGTTCAGGAAATAGACAGCACCGGAAAAATGATGAAAAAAATCAGTTCTGCCGCAAAAAAAATAATTGAAAAAGACAAATTCCTTTTCGTGCTCGGCGGAGAGCACTCAATAAGTTTTCCAGTTGTAAAGGAATATAAGAAAAAATACTCGGATCTTAAGGTCATTCATTTTGATGCTCATGCTGACTTGAGAATTGAATATGAAGGAAGCAGGTCAAGCCATGCCTGTGTAATGAGAAGAATATCTGAACTCGGATGCGAGATTTTTAGTTTTGGGATAAGAAGTATCAGTAAAGAAGAAAAGGATGCCTTATCTGGGTTGAAAAATATCCATATAAACTTTGCGCATACATGTAGAAATCAGACCTTGATTGATAAAGCCAGTTCTATTCCTGAAGGCAACTATTACATCTCAATTGATGTTGATTGTTTTGACCCCTCAGTCGTTCCTGACACAGGAACTGTTGAACCAGGAGGACTAACGTGGTACGAAGTAACTGGCTTTTTGAAAAAATTTATCGCAGGACATAGGGTCGTGGGCGCTGACCTTGTTGAGCTTTCTCCATCGAATCATTACTGCGCTTCTTCATTTATGGCCGCAAAGCTTATTTATAAAATCATCGCATATCTGACTGCAAAAAATTGAAAAACTATTTTTCGATCGGTGGGACATTTTTACATTCCTGCTTTTTTATAATCCTTGGAGCAGCCCACCTTACCGCATTTGTGATAACCTTCAAAACATTGGAGTCATAATAAATCGGAAATGTCTCATGGCCAGGTGAAAAATAGAAAATCCTTCCATGTCCTCTTTCCCACACGCAGCCGCTTCTGAAAACCTCGCCTCCCGGATACCAGGAAATAAAAATTATCTTTTCAGGCGCTGGAATATCAAACCTTTCTCCATACATTTCGGTTTCAGGCAACTCAAAATATTCTGGAATTCCATCTGCTATCGGATGAGATGGCTCAATGGTCCATATCCTCTCTTTTCCGCCGTCTCTCCAGTTCAAAACACAAGATGTTCCCATAAGCGATTTAAAAATTTTTGAAAAATGTGCTGAATGAAGACATATAATTCCCATTCCTTCAAGGACTCTGTTATGCACCCTTGCTACTATTTCATCTTTCACTTCGTGATGGGCGCCATGACCCCACCATATCAAAACATCTGTCTGTTCAAGAACCTCGTTTGAAAGTCCATGCTCTGGTTCATCAAGACACGCAAGAGACGCGACAATGTCTGATTGAGAATTGAGATGTTTTGCTATCACAGCGTGCATTCCGTCTGGATAGATTTTCTTTATCTTTTCGACCTTTTTTTCATGCCTGAACTCATTCCAGACAACAACTTTTATTTTCCTGTCCATTGGTTCTCCCTGTTACAATAATCTCTGCAGCCTCTTTAAGGTCAGATGCGATAAAATCGGGTTTATAATTCCATTTTTCAACCTCTTCAATGGATTTTGTTTTTCCGGATAGAACAAGAATTGTCTTCAGGCCCATCCTTGCACCAATTTCAATATCAACATCGCTATCCCCTACAAAAAAAGCCCTCTCCCTTTCAAAATCGCCATATTCTGAAATAAACCTTTCCAGCATTCCTGTTTTTGGCTTTCTGCAATTGCAATTGTCTTCAGGAGTGTGTATGCAATAGTAAACCTTAAAAATTTCAATCCCATTTCGTTTCAATTCTGACAGCATTCTTTCTGTGGTATCTTGCAGGTCTTTCTCTGAAAAAACTTTTCTTCCAACACCCGCCTGATTTGAAATAATAATGATTTTGAAGCCATCTTGAGCAAGGATTCGAAGCCCTTCTATTGCACTGGGTAGAAACTGAAACTCATCCCATTTTTTTATGTAGTCGTTCGGAGTGAAAATTGAAATTACGCCATCTCTGTCAAGAAAAGCCAATTTCATTTTGAATAAAAAGGAAGTGTTTCATCAAAACCCATCATGATGTTCATATTCTGAACTGCCTGTCCGGAAGCTCCTTTCACAAGATTATCAATTGCGCTAACAACAACCAGAAGAGAACTGTTTATCTTTTTTACCCCTATGTCGCAGAAGTTTGTGCCTGCAATGTTTTTTATTTCAGGCGAGCTTCCATATTTCATAACTCGGACAAAGGGCTCATCTTTGTAAAAATCCTCATAAATCTGAAGAAGTTTTTCTTCTGCAATGTCCCGGGCAAGCTCAATATAAATTGTTGTTAGAATCCCGCAGTTAACAGGGATCAGGTGAGGAACAAATGTCACATCAACCCTGCATCCTACCTTTTCAAGAATGTGCTGAATTTCAGGTTGATGACGGTGTTCCCCAATTTTGTAAGCGCGGCTGGTTTCGTTTCCTTCAGCAAACAATAGTGCAACATCTGGCTTCCTTCCAGCGCCAGTAAAACCGCTCAAAGAATTAACAATCAATCTACCTTTGACGATATTTTCTTTTGCAAGAGGTAAGACCCCTAAGATTGCTGATGTAGGATAACATCCAGGATTTGCCACAAGCTGAGCTTTTTTTATTTCTTCTCTGTAAAGCTCAGGAAGTCCATAGATCGCCCTGGACAGAAGCTCGGGAGAAGTATGCCTCTGGTACCATTTTTCATAAAGCTTCTCATCAGAAAATCTATAGTCAGCGCTTAAGTCTATTATCTTCTTGCCAAGAGAAAAAATCTTAGGAACAAAAGACATCGAAACAGCGTGCGGAAGGGCAAGAAAAACTATATCAGTTTTTTTTTCGATAATTTCCCAGTCAATTTTATTTGAGCAATTCAGTTCAGTCGTTTTTGCAATCCTTGGATGCATGTGCGCCGCACTCATGTCAGGCTCGTCAGGCGCAACAAATCCTGCAGTTACCTCAACATACGGATGCTGAAGCAAAATTTCAAACAGTTTCCTGCCAGCGTATCCTGAAATCCCAAAAATTGCTGCTTTCAGTTTTGTGTTTTTCATCAACAGGTGTGAAGATTATCGCTTTGTCCACTGGAACCTTTTTCTGGCACCCTTCTGCCCGTATTTCTTCCTTTCTTTCATTCGCGGATCTCTGGTCAAGAGGGCAAATTCTCTCAATCTTGGAATAAAGTCGGGATTGTATTTAGCAATAGCGCGTGCAATCCCCAGTTTTATTGCATCAACCTGGCCAGATATACCACCGCCCTCGCTTTTGACCTCGATATTGAACTTCCCATCCAATTCTGCAACCTTCAATGGTTTAAGAACCTCTGCCTGCTGGGTAATAAGAGGAAAATACTGTTGAAGGGACCTACCGTTAACAGTAATCTTTCCTTCTCCTTGAGAGATTTTCACAATAGCCCGCGCTGTTTTTCTTCTTCCTACTGCAATCAAAAGGTTTCCTTCCATTTGTCCTCCAAAATTATAAAAAGTATTTTAAAACAAATCGGATATTAAGTCAAACGAACCTTTCAGATTTCTGTACAGATCCCTGTAAAGGTTATAGATTTTCGTGTAGAAGGTATGATTGGCTAAATCCGGAGTAAACTCATCATTTATCGAAATAAACATCTCACATGTTCTCTGAATATCAGGAAAAACTCCTGTGCCTGAACCAGCAAGAAGCGCTGCACCATATGAAGGACCCTCCTCTGAAACAAGGCGAACCATTTTTTCACCGATAGTGTCAGCAAGAAGCTTCACCCAGAATGCGCTTTTCGCGCCTCCGCCTGAAACTCTGCAATGTCCACCAAGTGGAAGTCCAATACTCTTCATTATTTCAACACTATCCCTTATTCCAAAGCTCACTCCTTCAATAACAGATCTTACCAGGTCGGATTTTGTCGTTTTCAAAGAAATACCAAAAAATACGCCCTTTGCGTTTGGATCAGGATAAGGACACCTTTCCCCTGAAAGATACGGAAGAAAAATCACTCCGTCACAACCCGGAGAAGCTCGTTCTGCAAGAGAAGTCAGAATTTCATAGGGATCCTTACCTATCTTTTCTGCCTGTTCTTTTTCCTTTTCGCCAAGTGTGTCTCTGAACCATCTGAAAGAACCTCCAGCAGATAGCATAACGCCCATAAGATGCCATTTTCCCGGCACGGCATGGCAGAATGTATGAAGTCTTCTTTGTGGATCAACAAATACCTTTTCTGAAAAAGCGAAAACAACTCCGCTTGTGCCAAGAGATATTGAAATAAGTTTTTCTTTTGTGATACCTGTGCCGATAGCTCCTGCTGCCTGATCTCCGGCTCCGGCAACTACGGGTGTTCCTGCTGGAATACCTGTTAATCTTTGAATCTCTTCAGATGTCCTGGCTGTTATCTCAACGGATTCAAAAGACCGCGGAAACCAATCAAACGGTATTTCGAGTATATCAAGGATTTCTTCTGACCATTTTCTCTTTCTCACATCAAATAAGCTGGTACCGGAAGCATCAGAGACATCTGTGGCAAACTCACCAGTAAGACGAAACCTTATATAGTCCTTAGGAAGGAGTACTTTTTTAATCTTTCTGTAAATTTCAGGATGATTATTTTTTAACCAGAGTATTTTTGGCGCTTGAAATCCAGTAAGAACCGGATTACAGGTGATCTCAAATATTCTGTCTTTCCCGACTTTTTCATTTATCTGTTCACATTCCTGGTCAGTACGCTGATCACACCACAAAATGGCAGGATATAAGATACTTCCATCACTGTCAAGAAAAACCGAACCGTGCATCTGGCCTGTTAATCCTATTCCGGCTAACAAGGCAGGGTCAATTGTCTTTACCAAAGATTGAATTGACTCGACTGTTGCGCTCCACCATAATTCAGGGTCCTGTTGTGCCCATCCTGGCCTTGGTGTAACGAGAGGATATTCTTTGAGGGAGGAATTAACAACCTGTCCTTTTTCATTTACCAGTACACTTTTGACGCCTGTTGTTCCCAGGTCAATTCCAATGACAAATCTTTCCATTTTATATCTTCGATACCTGCACAGGATAAAGAAAGTTAAGATATCTTACAGGTACCATAGCCTGTCTTGTATCTCCCTGGTGGACATAAATTCTATAAAAAAGCTTCATTTCCTGATATGCTGGAAGAATGTAGGTTCCTGAAATCTTTTTGTCTCCAGTAAACTCGCTCAGTCCAAAAAAGTTTGCGCTGAAAAGCCCATAGTTTCTTATGTGCCACCATGTCGGATACCTGAGATTTGCGGGGTGATCAAACACTGAAATTCCCACAACAGTATCATCAACAGGTCCATAGTAATCACACCACTGGGCTCTCTTTCCCCAGCACTCATCCTCGTTTATTCCGCCAATAGAGTTTTCTAATGTTCCTTTCTGATTTGCCTGCATTGATGGCATAACCCTGATGCTCAAAAGCCCTGATTCTTTTGTATCCCTGAAAATAAGCTCTCCTTCGCTTGCCCTCAATATTGTAAAATGATCAATAATTCTTGCAGACGCGGGCATATTGTAAACAGTTATAATTCTTTCCTCTTCACATATCTTTTTGGTTTTTGAACCATCCATCCAAAAGCTCTTTGCGTGCAATCTGCCAAAAACAGGACCAGAGGTAATTTCAATAAACTCTTGATGAACTGTCCATCCATGTCCTGTGGTTTCGCTCCAGTTATCCACTCCATTGATATCGCCATGCGCCACCCACAATCCTCTGTGATGTATATGATCAAGTTTTTCCGGATTGCCTTCGGCAACAGGCGGCCTGAGAACCGACTTTCCTTTCACTGTTATTAACGGATTCAAAAATGGACGAACGACATTATTTCCATAATGATAGGAAGAGA
Organism: Candidatus Omnitrophota bacterium; assembly: GCA_023818725.1. Lineage (GTDB taxonomy): Bacteria > Ratteibacteria > UBA8468 > B48-G9 > DTJG01 > DTJG01. The sequence continues at coordinate 241 of JAMWBX010000005.1, read as the reverse complement.
AATACTCTTGTCCGATCATAATGTCAAGTATGCCTTTTTCAGGTCTGTCAATAAATTTCACTTCTGAACCGTCAAACTTACCAGCAGTTAGTTCAAGCTCAACAATTTCATTCTGTTCTATATCAGGAAGTATTACCACAAGCTTTTTTTGTTTTGCATCAAACTGAGATGGAATCTCTTTACCATTGAAAATGCATTTTGTTTCTGTTTCTCCATCAAAATCAATGACATAAGGACCTGC
>JAMWBX010000244.1 GCA_023818725.1 Candidatus Omnitrophota bacterium | reverse complement strand
TCGCAAGGCTTTTTGAAAGAGAAAGTCCTCCCCAGCACGAGGCATTCAAAAGGAGATTAAGTTTTATGCCGGATTTTTTGATTTCCTTCAATTCATATTCCATCTGTTCCTGTGCTTCCCAGTTAATATAGCCTGTTCTGTATGCGATAGGACCTCTACCGCTTGGCAGATTCAACCAGGCGAAATATACTTCATCAATACTCTCTTTGAAATTTTTCACGATGTCCGGGAAAACTTTTCCCTCTTCAATCAGCTGATAACCGACAGAAAATTTTATTCTATTTGCCATGACTTCCTTTTTCTGAATGGTTGCACAAACCTGTTTTTTATCTTTCCTTCTTTTTCCAGATGTATCATACAGGCACGAATGCATCCTCTGGCGCCTTCGATTGCTCTTGAATACAATATTGCAGGAGTTGGTTCGCCAACAAATGGGTTATATTTGTCGTATGGTTTCATTCCCTGGAATCCTCTGGTACATGCCTCAATATCAAGTTTTCCCCACTCAAGCTCTCTTCCAGCGACATTTACTTTTATGGTTTCGCTTGTGCTTATTGCATTTGCTGAACATTCTTTTGCGCATAGCATGCACCTGTCACAAATTTTTGGCCCATCATAAATTGGATCTGGCTCAAGCGGCGCATCTGTCAGGACACAGGCAAATCTCTGTCTGGGGCCGAATTCCGGAGTAAGCAAGAGTTTGCTATATCCGATTTCTCCAAGACCTGCACAAAAAGCAGCAATTCTAAAATGAATGAAAACATCAGGCGCTGGTTTTTCAGCAGATACTGGTTTCGACCAGTTTTCCTTGATTTTTCCGGTGTGATATTCAATGGCAGGCCAATTGTAGTAGTCATTTGGAATTGGGGTTGCTTCATAGCCGTGGTCTTCTATGAATCTTGTCAGATGAAAAAGGATAAAAGGATTATAAATCATATTGATGCTTCCGTATGCCTGCGAGGAATACGAAAGAAAATAGGTTCCTTCTTCTATCCCTCTCAAGGCCCCGCGCGGAATTCTCAAACCAATTACAATCAATGCCTTTGCGTCAGGATTTATGTGTCTTGGATCCATTTGCTCTGGCGCTCCTTCAAATCTGTCCATTGAAGCGATTCCCACAAGATCAGCGCCCAGTTTTTTAGCCATTTTTTTGACTTTCTTAGCCGTAAGCATTCATCCCTCCGCTGTTTTTAATGAAGTTAATGGCTTACCTGGTTTTTTTCATACAGGAAAGATTACAAACAAACTTGATGAGATGATTTTATGATGTAAAAATTTTTTGTCAAATAAAAAACTTGTGATTTGACTTAACTATTGCTTTGCTTTATAATGGTATCAACCAACAGGAGGTTGTGATGAAAAAAATTTTTGTGGCCGTTGGAGCTTTATGTTTTGCGACAGGGATTTTGTTGTCTCAGGCGGAAAGCGTGAAGGATGTTTTTTCAAAAAGAATTATCGAGAAATACAGGGATGTTAACGAGATGAGCGCTGTGGTTGAGATGAATATGTCGATGATGGGTATAACAATGAAGATGCCAATGAAAGTGTGGGTGAAAGGGAAAAATTTTAGAATGGATATGTCTATGGTAGTGCCTGGCACTGATAAAAATATGGAGCAAATCACGGTCAGTGACGGGAATACTGTTTCAACATATAACAACCTGAATAATACGATCATGACAATAGATATGAACAAATTGCCGGAAGAAATGAAAAAAATCATAAAAAACCAGTATGCCACTAAATCTATGGGTTTTGATCTTGAAATGTTTGAAAAAATTAAAGATCAGATTAAGGTTGAAGAAACAGTAAGAAATGGCAGGAAAGTTTATCTAATAACCTTTGATAATATGGAGGCGATTAGAAACAGTTTTAATATACCACCTTCGGTGCAGCAGCTACCAATTAAGAAACTTCTTTATACAATCGACTATGATTCGCTTTTGCCTGTGAAGATGGAAATTTATGCTGATGGTGAAACTCCTGGCTTGTGGATGGATTTTATTGAAATTAAGACATCCGGGGTTCCTGATTCCATATTTAATTTGAAGTTTCCTTCAGATGCAAAAATAATGGATGTGACAGAATCGTTAAAAGACATGGTAGTGAGATAGCCCCCGAGTAGCTTCAAAATTGCAAGTATTCCGCTATCGGGTTATAATTTAGTGGACCAATATTCAACCCATTAATTATTGCTTATTTAAAAGGAGAGCATATGATTGGTTGTAGTTTGGGCAGGTGCGTACAGTTAACGGTGGCAGGCGGTTCTTACCAGGAAGGACTTGTTTCTGTCGTACAAGGAATTCCGCCCGGGATTTTATTGACCGAGCAGGAAATCTATGCTGACATGCTTCTGCGAAAGCCAGGAACAGATGAACTTTCAAGTCCAAGGAAAGAGCCAGATTTACCTGTAATTTATGCCGGACTTAATGCAGAAGATACCATAGAGAATGCAGGGAATAAGAACCACACAAACGGCACTCCAATTACGATACTGATTCCGAATCTGGACAGGCATTTTATACATATAAAACAGTACCAGGACACAAATCGCACGCCAAGACCAGGTCATGCCTCATATGCGTCTTTCATAAAGTATGGACCTGACGATGATGCGATTGGAGCAGGATTTTTCAGTGGACGCTACACTGCCACAATTGTTGCTGGTGGATATATTGCAAAAAAAGTTCTTGGATACCTTGGAATAAGAGTGTTTTCTTATATCAAGGAGCTTGCTGGTATCAGGTGTCCTGACATTGATTATGAAAAGGTTCTTTCATATACTCAATCATTTAAGAAAATGAGATGCGATCTGGACC
>JAMWBX010000243.1 GCA_023818725.1 Candidatus Omnitrophota bacterium | reverse complement strand
ATACAGAAATCGCAAGGGAAATAAAAGACACAATCATCAGTCTCAAACAGACCTCAAGAAATATTAATAATGCATTTTTGAAGATTGATTATGCCAGCGACCAGGTTTCAGCAGTTCTTTCTGACATTCGTTCAGGGAAAGGTACAGTGGGTAAGCTTGTTATGGGGGACGAACTCTATAACCAAATTTTTGACATGGTGCAGGATTTGAAGGCGCATCCGTGGAAGATTTTTTTCAGGGGGAAAGAGAAGTGATGAGGGACAAAAAATTTTTTTCGTGTCAAGAATGTGGTTATACGTCGACCAAATGGCTTGGAAAATGCCCTTCATGTGGGGCATGGAATTCATTCCACCAGGAAACCGGCAGCATCAGTCGACATTTTCAAACCGATGAAATGCAGAAACCTTTACTTTTAAAAGATATAAATTTTGACAAACAGGCCAGGCTGTTGACAGGTATAGGTGAACTGGACCGTGTTGCGGGTGGTGGGCTTGTTCCGGGTAGTGTAATTTTACTTGCTGGAGAGCCTGGCATTGGCAAGTCCACTCTTGTCTTGCTTGTTGCATCAAATCTGGCAGAAAACGGTAAAAAGGTACTGTATATTTCTGCCGAGGAATCGCCTGGCCAGCTAAGGTTGAGGGCTGAAAGGCTGGGTATAAAGAATGCGGGGAGTCTTTTTATTCTATCTGAAAATGAATTGAAAGCCGCAGAAAATGCAATTTGTTCAGTTAAGCCTGATGCTGTAATTGTTGATTCCATTCAGATGATTTATGATTCTGATTTTGATTATCCTTGCGGTTCCGTGTTTCAGGTGAGAAGAAGCGCACAGTTTTTCATTGAAAACGCAAAAAAGTCCAAATTTCCAATTTTTTTGATAGGGCATATCACAAAAGAAGGTAGTATTGCTGGTCCGAAAATTCTTGAACATATTGTGGATGTGGTGCTTTATTTTGAAGGGGAAAAGTTATCGAACCTCAGGATTCTAAGGGGAACCAAGAATCGCTTCGGTTCAACAGAAGAAATAGGTGTATTTAGGATGGAAGAAAATGGTCTGGTCGAGGTTTCTGATTCAAGCAGGCTTTTTCTTAGCAGCAATGACATGTGCCAGCCAGGTCTTGTTGTTTTCCCTTCACAGGAAGGAAGGCGAACGATACTGCTCGAGATTCAAAGTTTAATAACACCGAGCTATCTGGGAGTACCCAGGCGGACATTTGCAGGCCTTGATTATAACCGCGCGAATCTTGTTATTGCTGTTCTTGAAAAAAAACTTCACCTCAATCTCAGTTCTCGCGATATATACTTCAATGTTTCAGGTGGTTTGAAGATTTCTGAACCTGCGGCGGATCTTGCCGTTGCAATAGCATCTGTTTCTTCATACAGAGACATCCCTCCTTTACCTCAAACCGTTTTTGTCGGTGAGATAGCACTTACAGGAGAAATAAGGCCAGTACAGCACCTTGCGACCCGTCTTAAGGAGGCTTCACGTCTTGGGTTCGAAAGTGCTTTTGTCCCCGCAGAACCTGCAAGTATTTTTGTGACAGGGATGAAGATTTTCCCGGTGAGATGGCTGGGCGACGCAGTTAATCTTGCTTTCAAGAAGGGTTGAATCCAGAATGACCTGTTGTATAATAAATTTATCCTGTTATACATAAAAAGGAGGACAGAATGGGTCTTTATTTCATACGAGCGACATTCGTTTTGATCAGTGCTTTTGCTGGTTCAGTATTCTGGATAGAAAACAAACTAAACGGTGTTATAGCAGGTTTACTTGGTAGCCTTGCCATTGTTGGGCTTGAACTGCTGATGCAGAAGATCCCGTTCAGAAAGTTTGTTATGGCCGTGTTCGGCTTAATTGTGGGTCTTGTTACTGCCATTCTTATAGCAAATTTTGTACTTCTTGTTCCGTTTGCCTCGTCAAGGCAGGAAGACGGAGTTAGATTTGTTCTTTATTTCATTTTCAGCTACCTCGGAATTATGATTGGGATAAGAGGGGTTGGGGAGCTCGGATTTCTTTTTCCATATCTTCACCAGTTCAAAGCTGAGGCAATGAGAGCTATTGTTATTGATAGCAGTGTTGCTATAGATGGAAGGGTATATGAACTTGCAACAAGTGGTTTTATCGAAGGGACAATCATTATTCCAACATTTATTATTAGAGAACTGCAGGAACTGGCAGATTCAGCAAGTGAAATGAAAAGACAACGGGGCAGGAGGGGGCTTGATACTTTGAACAGAATGAGAAACGATAGCAACCTTGATGTTAAAATTTACGATGTTGACTATCCTGAAATAGAAGGGGTTGATGCAAAGCTGGTAAAACTTGCTTCTTCAATTGGTGCAAGGATTTTGACAAACGATTTTAATCTGACAAAGGTTGCTGAGGTAAAAAACATTAAAGTTTTGAATCTTAACAATCTCGCGACACTGATGAGAGCAAAGCTGATGGCAGGAGAAACCCTCCAGATTAAAGTAATAAGAGAAGGCAAGGAACACGGTCAGGGAGTGGGTTATCTGGAAGACGGTACAATGGTTGTTATTGAAAATGGAGCAAAGTACATCGGTAAGACGGTTGAAACAGTTATTGATAGTGCCATCCAAACAGTGAGCGGTCGCATAATTTTCGCCAAGTTAAAATGACTGGATGCGTAATAGTTGCTGCTGGGAAAGGTGCTCGCTTCAAAAGCAAGATACCGAAACCATTTTTTCTTTTGCGAGACAGTCCGATACTTGAATACAGTTTACGGACATTTTCGGATTGTAATTCAGTGGACGAAATAGTATTGGTTATTCAAAGGAGATTCTTAACAAGTAAATGGGTTTCTAATTTGAG
>JAMWBX010000242.1 GCA_023818725.1 Candidatus Omnitrophota bacterium | reverse complement strand
TTTTTCTCAGATGCAGTGCAATAAGCGAGGAAATATCCTTTTCATCCTCAACAATAAAAACGGTTTTTCCGTTCATGTCATTATTATATAACTTTATGACAAGGAAAATAAATTTCCATGCGCTTTATGAAAGCGGTAAGTTATTATGGTACTTAGATTCAAGGATTAACTTTCGCCGCGAATTGTATTGATAACTGTAAGGTATTTACCCAATCTTGAAATTCTTTTTCTTAAAAAGTTCAACACACGCATCGACCACTTTTTCGTCAAAGTGGATTCCTTTAAGGTCCTGCAATTCAGAAAGCATCTGATTTATAGTCTTGGCCTTTCTGTAAGGTCTATTGGATAACATTGCTTCACAGGAATCGGCAACAGCAAGAATACGGGCTTCAAAGATAATTTTTTCTCCTGTTAATTTATTCGGATACCCTGACCCATCGATTCTTTCATGATGTTGAAGTACTGTTTCTGCTACTGGCCAGGGGAATTCTATCTTTTTGAGTATTTCATAACCAGCAGCTGGATGGTGCTTTACCAGATTATATTCCTGCAAATTCAGTCCACCGGGCTTGCTTAAAATTTCAGCGGGCACAACAATTTTTCCTATATCATGAACAAGACCTGAAACGAGAATTCCTTCAATAGCTTCTGAATCTGCTCCGAGTTCAATTGCTATTGCCTGAGCGATTTGCGCAACTCTTCTTTCATGCCCCGCAGTAAAAGGATCTCTTTTTTCTATGGTTGTTGCAAGAGCGTTGACTGTTCCGTGAAATGCTTTTTTTAATTTTTTGTGACTTTCTTCAAGGTCTTTTTCCATTGTTCTGAGATGTGTTATATCTCTTAAAACAACAAGGCCTTTTACATCCTGCACATCTTGTTCAAATACTGGATGTACAACAATTTCAAACCATGTGCTTCCAGTATTTATTATTTCTATCTGGCGTGTTAATTCATGCTTCATTTTTGAAAAAAGTCTTCTCAACGAGTCTAGTAAAATTTTGCTGATTTCAAAATTATCAATTTTCCCCCCTATGATTTCCTGGTAGGTTTTATTCAAAAGCTGAGCCATAGAAGCGTTGCATCTTATTATTTTCAAATCTGTGTCAAGTAAAAATATTGGTTCTGAAATTGCGTCAAAAAGGTTTCTCCACTGCTGGGCGGGTTTAAAAAGGGTTTTATCTGGTGCTTTTTTCAGAGCTTCAACCTGACGGTAGGCCTCTTGCAGTTCCTTTTTAAGAAATTCTACATCATTTTTTGAGCCTGGCGTTTCATTTTTTTTATGTTTCTTTGCCAAGTTAATTCCTTTTAGAGGCAAAGATAATATCAGGCAGGAGTCCCTGATATTTTTTTAACCAGCTCCAGGATTTCGTAATAATCAAAAGGCTTCAATATACACGCAATCGCGCCCTTCTTTTTCATTTTCTCAATATTTTCCTTCGTTCCATATCCTGTTATCGCAATGACTTTAATGTTTTTTGTGATTGGGTCAGATTTTATTTTTTCAACTATTTCAAAACCATCCATGCCTGGCATTACAATATCAATAATTGCAATATCTGGCTTGAATGTAACCATTAATCTACCTGCATCAAAGCTGTTTGTTGTACCATAGACATCGAAAGCAGGATTTGATTTTTTTAAGAACAGGACAAGTGTTTTAACAATATTTGGTTCATCGTCAACAACAAGGATTTTTATCTTGTCTTTGGGTTCACTGGCTTCAGATTCCTTTGTCTTAATTAGTTCTTCAATGGCTTCCTTCGGGATTCTGTAATGTCCTCCAATGGTTTTTATCGCATTGATTCTACCATCCAGTATCCATTGAAAGACAGTCACCCTTGAGCAACTAAGAATCTGTGCGGCTTGTCCTGTTGTTAAGTATTTGCGACTGGTTGTTCCTTCCATTTTTAACCTCTTTAACAATATTAACATTTTAAGATTTTCTGTCAAGTATCTGTACGTCTGGTTTAAAAATTACCCTTTTTTTCATTTTATGGTATAATTATGGTGAAAGATTAAACTCATTCAGGGAGGATGATCCATGGCCGTTATCTATAACTTTGGAATTTTTGGTCATAGCAAGTCTGGCAAGACAATTCTTGCAGAAGCCGTACTTTTCAAGACAGGTATCATAGACAGAATGGGAGATATTAACCAGGGTAACACAACCATGGATTATGAAGAAGAGGAAAAACGAAGATTGATGAGCACCAATCTTGCAGTAGCCCATTTTCAGTGGAAAAAAGCTACCGTTCACATGGTCGATTCTCCAGGCTATATGGACTTTATAGGTGAACAGATTTCTGCTGTTGAAGCTGTGGATATTGGTATCATCAACATCGCTGCTGATAGTGGTATTGAGGTTGGGACTGAAAAATCCTGGCAACTTTTGTCAGAAAAAAAACTGCCGGTTATAATATTTGTTAATAAACTTGATTCAGAGCAATCTGATTTTCAATCAACACTGAAGCAGATTAATGATTGGCTTGGCAAAAAGGCGGTATGTGTAGTTGCTCCTTTATTTTCAGGCAACAGAATTCAATCGGTGGTTAATCTTCTTGATCCATCAAATCAGAAAGAGCCAGAGTTTAAGAATTTTGTGCAGAATCTCCTCGATTCAATAGTCGAAGTGGATGACGCCCTGATGGAAAAATATCTGAACGAAGATGAACTTACCTTTCAGGAAATCAACTTGGCACTTCGTAAAGCAATAATGGACGGTTTAATAATACCTGTGTGCTGTGGATCAGGATTATCTCAGATAGGGGTTGAGCAACTCCTTGATTTTATAGTCAATTATTTATCTCCCTGTTCTGAAATGCCACCTTTG
>JAMWBX010000241.1 GCA_023818725.1 Candidatus Omnitrophota bacterium | reverse complement strand
AAAGAGCAAAAAGGCGATGAAAAACCCGCTCCTTTTTCATACAGGACTTCTGCTATAGAAAGACCTCAGATCAGTTGCTGGTTAACTTCAACACGAGCCGAAACAATCGATATAATAAGAGAAAATCTTGACAGAGCGCCTTTATTTACAGGCCAGATTCGTTCAACCGGACCAAGATACTGTCCTTCAATTGAAGTGAAGGTCGTAAGGTTTCCAGAAGTAAACAACCATCACCTGTTTCTTGAACCAGAAGGAATAGATACTGACGAAATCTATGTCAATGGATTTGCCACAAGCATTCCTGTGGATGTTCAGGAAAAGGCACTGAGGACAATTCCAGGACTGGAGAATGTAAAGGTTATTCGCTATGGATACGCGATAGAATATGATTTTGTTTTGCCATATCAGATTAAGCCCACTCTTGAAACAAAAAAAATAAAGGGGCTGTATCTGGCAGGTCAGATCAATGGAACAAGTGGATACGAAGAGGCAGCAGCCCAGGGATTGATTGCCGGCATCAACGCGGCAGCCTGTATTCTTCAAAAAGACACACTTCTTCTTAGAAGGGACAATTCTTACATCGGTGTTTTGATTGACGACATCACGACTAGAGAGATTACAGAGCCATATAGAATGTTCACATCAAGGGCTGAATACAGGCTTATTTTAAGGCAGGATAATGCTGATTTTCGTCTTATGGAATACGGTTTCAAGTACGGGCTCATTGATGAAAATACATTTAAGACAATGGAAGAAAACAAAAAAGCAACACAGAAATTCTGTGGTATGCTGGAAAAAAACTATCTATCAGGTTCAGAAGAAAAGATATCCCTTGCGGACCTATTGCGCAGACCTGAAAATTCAATTGATGACATCATTCAATTCTGTGAAGAAATCGCTGGATTGCCCGAACATGTAAAAGAAGAGATAGAGATAGAGATAAAATACTCAGGCTACATAAAAAGAGAGCTTGAAATGATAAAAAAAACCTCGCAGATAGATGAACATTTGATTCCTGAAGGGATTGATTATGACTGTGTTAGTGGAATGTCGACAGAAGCAAGAGAGAAATTAAAAAAATTCAAGCCATTTACCATTGGTCAGGCAAAAAGAATTGATGGAATAAGGCCTTCGGATATTACAGCGATCTATATTCACCTAAAAAAAATCCGGAGAATTTAATACCAGCCTGTATTATTTTCTCTTACAACTTCTTTTTCCCCATTTTTTCAAATCCCCCTTCAGTCCCCTTTTATGAAAGGGGGAGGCAGGAAGAAAAGAAAGAGGGCTTGGGCGAGATTTTCCAGGAAGATTGCAGAATTAGCGCTTGAATTAGTTTTAATTTACGACTGACAGAATTTTTGCGCGCGGAAAAAAGATGATAAAATTTTTGCCAGTACAACAAAAAATAAAAAAATGCCTGATTCCGAAAAAATTAAAAGCATTGAGGAAGCAATAGCTCTGATCAAAGATGGTGACACTATTGCCACAGGCGGCTTTGTTGGAAATTGCCATCCTGAAAAACTTTCACATTTTCTTGAAAAAAGATTTCTTCAGACAGGTCATCCGCGAAATTTAACCATAGTATACGCAGCAGGTCAGGGAGATGGAAAAACAAGGGGAATTAACCATTTTGCGCACCAGGGTATGACAAAAAGGGTCATTGGCGGACACTGGAATTTAGTGCCTGAAATGGGAAAACTTGCCCTTGAAAATAAAATTGAGGCATACAACTTTCCTCAGGGTGTCATTTCTCATCTGTACCGGGACATTGCGGCAGGAAAACCAGGAACAATTACCCATGTCGGACTTTATACATTTGTCGACCCTCGTTTTGGTGGCGGAAAACTGAACAATATCACGAAGGAAGATCTCGTAAAACTGATTGAGATTGATGGCAGAGAGTGGCTTTTTTATAAAGCATTTCAAATAAATGTTGCCTTAATCAGGGGAACAACTTCGGATAAAAATGGTAATATCACAATGGAAAAAGAGGCAGGAAGTCTGGAGATGCTGGCAATGGCTATGGCAGCAAAAAATTCAGGCGGCACTGTCATTGCCCAGGTTGAAAGAACAACCGATGAAGTTTCAAATCCATACCTTGTTAAGGTTCCAGGGATTTTTGTTGACGCAGTCGTGCTGGCTGAAAAACAGTATCATCAGCAGACATTCGCGGAAGAATACAACCCTGCCTATTCAGGCGAGAAAAGGATCCCACTTGAGAGCCTATTTGGGAAAATGCAACTTGACGAAAGGAAGATTATATGCAGAAGAGCAGCGATGGAAATAAAGCCCGGCTATATTGTAAATCTCGGAATTGGAATGCCAGAAGGCGTCGCAATGGTTGCAGCGGAAGAAAAAATACTGGATAAAATTACCCTCACTGTTGAGGCAGGCGCTGTCGGCGGAATCCCTGCAGGTTCATTAAGCTTTGGAGCAGCCTACAATCCAGAGGCAATTATTGACCAGCCCTATATGTTTGATTTTTACGATGGGGGTGGCCTTGATGTTGCTTTTCTTGGATTGGCGCAGGTAGATTGCAAAGGAAATGTGAATGTAAGCAGGTTTTCTTCAAGAATCGCCGGCGCCGGAGGTTTTATAAATATCTCTCAGAACGCAAAAGAGCTTGTCTATTGCGGAAGTTTTACAGCAGGCGGGCTTTGCGTTGAAGTAAAGGATGGAAAACTGAAAATTATTCAGGAAGGAAAGCATAGAAAATTTTTGAAAGAGGTTGAACAGGTTACGTTCAGCGCAGATTATGCCAGAAAAAAAGGTCAGAAGGTCCTTTATATCACAGAAAGGGCGGTTTTTTCTCTCGGGAAAAATGGTAT
>JAMWBX010000240.1 GCA_023818725.1 Candidatus Omnitrophota bacterium | reverse complement strand
TTTATGAAGGAAGGGTACTTGACATCAGGCCACCTATTTTCATAGATCTTAAAGTCTTAGAAACTGACCCAGGATTTAAGGGTGATACTGTACAGGCTGCAAAAAAGCCTGCAAAACTTGAGACAGGTCTCATCATTCAGGTACCGCTATTTGTCAATACCGGGGATATTGTAAGGGTCGATACGCGCACGGATGAGTATGTAACCCGTGTATAGCAGCGCTAAGCCAGATTGTGATATTTTTGATAATTTCCCCTTTGTAAAAGGGGGCTTTAGGCGGATTTTAGAAAATCTCCCACGCGATACCTTTAAAGAAAAGTGGGAGAAAAGGATGAGATGGAACCTGAAGAATTAAAAAAATATGCCGATTTTATGAAGGAAAATGGCTTGACGTACCTTGAGGTCAGAAAAGGCGATTTTTATTTAATCTTACAGGCAGGAAATGGTAATTTTACACCAGGTCCTGCCAGAAGAATGCAAGACTCCTGTATAGATTACAAGCGAGAAGCGGGATTGCCGGAAGACCAGAATTTTATTTCTGTGAAATCCCCGCTTATTGGTACATTTTACAGGGCTCCTTCTCCTCATTCTCCTCCATTTGTAGAAGTAGGCAGTGTTGTAAAAAAAGGAGCAACTTTGTGCATAGTTGAAGCGATGAAGGTGATGAATGAGATAAAAGCAGATTGCTCTGGAAAGGTAAAAAAGATCCTCGTAGAGAATGGCTCTCCTGTTGAATATGGCCAGACGCTTTTTTTGCTTGAGCCAGCTGATGAACAACAGGAAACTACCTGATGTTGAAGAGAGTTTTTATTCCAAATCGAGGGGAGATTGCGGTTAGAGTAATACGCGCCTGCAGGGAACTCGGGATTACATCTGTGCTCGGCTATTCTGAGGCTGACCGCGAAAGCCTTGCCGCAATGATTGCAGATGAAAAAATATGTATCGGTGCTGCCGCCCCTCTTGAAAGTTATTTGAATATTCCCGCAATTTTAAGCGCGATGGAAGTTACTCGCGCGGATTCAGTCCACCCTGGTTATGGTTTTCTTTCAGAAAATCCATTTTTTATTGAGGTATGTAATGCATCCCGGCTGGTGTTTATTGGACCCGGTCCCGAACAGGTAAGGCTGATGGGAGACAAATCTGAGGCAAGAAAAATTGTTAGAAAAAATCGGCTTCCTGTTATTCCAGGGGTTGATAGCCTGATTGACATTAAAGATGCTGTGAAGCAAGCAAAAAAAATTGGCTTTCCGGTAATGATCAAGGCTTCTGCTGGTGGAGGGGGAAGAGGTATGAGAATAGCTCGTACAGTTGATGATTTTGTTGCTTTTTGGCCTGCCTGTCAGCAGGAGGCAAAGAATGCTTTTGATAACCCATCTTTATATATTGAGAAGTTCATTGAAAGACCAAGGCATATTGAAATCCAGGTACTTGGCGACCATTATGGCGATATTCTTGTATTTCCAGAAAGGGATTGTTCTCTTCAAAGAAGACATCAGAAATTGATTGAAGAGAGCCCTTCTCCTGCTGTTGATTTCAGTGTTAGAAAAAGATTGCAGAAGATTGCAAAGAAAATTTGCAAAGTAATAGGATACAACAGCGTTGGAACAATAGAATTTCTCATGGGTGCAAAACACCCCTATTTTATGGAAATGAATACAAGAATTCAGGTTGAGCACCCGATAACAGAAATGATAACTGGTTTTGATCTTGTAAAAGCGCAGATTGAGGTAGCTTCTGGTGAGAAGATAAGATTTAGCCCAAGTGTCGTTCCATTTACCGGCCATAGCATTGAATGCAGAATAAACGCAGAAGACCCTGAAAGAGATTTTCTGCCATGCCCCGGAAAGATTACGCATCTTGTGTTGCCCGGCGGGCCAGGCATAAGGGTTGATACTCATATCTATCAGGGATATATAATTCCTCCATACTATGATAGTTTGCTTGCAAAGGTAATAAGCTATGGTAGAGATAGGCAGGAAGCGATTTCAAGAATGCAGAGGGCTCTGGAAGAGATGAAAATAGAAGGTGTCTCAACGACAATAAATTTTTATAAAAAGGTTCTTGAGCATCCTGTTTTTCAGTCAGGAAGATATTATGTGGGATGGCTTGAGAAGATTTTGAGTGGGATGAAAGACAGGCAATCCAGTGTTTTGCTCCACAGAGGAACAAATGGCTGATAACGGAAAGCAGGATCTCGGTATTGTCAAAATAGATGACGAGGTTATTGGAACGATCGCAGCTATTGCAGCAAAAGGTGTTTCCGGTGTTCACAAAATCGCCACAAGTTTTGTCGGCGGAATTGTCCTTTTTTTCAGGAAGATTCCTGACGCTGGAGTCAAGGTGTCTGTAAAAGAAGATGGGGTTCACCTTTATCTTGGGATCATTGTTGACTATGGCATAAACATACCCGAACTTACCTGGAAGGTTCAAAAAGCAATAAAAGAAGAAGTTGAGAAATCAACCGGTTTCAAAGTTTCGCAGGTTAATATCACTGTTGAGGGGATTCACCACCCGCAACACAAAACAGATTAGAAAGAAAAACGCAGGTAATTTATTGCATAAATAATGCAAAAATTACGCCAGGAACCATAGAAATTTTTAACATCAAAAAAATGATTTTTATTGACTTTTAGTTTCATTTGCAAATGTAGTTTCCCCCTTTTATAAAGGGGGATTGAAGAAGGATTTTGAGAATGAGCAACAACTGGAAAATCTCCCCCGCCCATCTTTAAGAAAGAGGGGAGAAAAAAATAGTTTCCCCCTTTTATAAAGGGGGATTGAAGAAGGATTTTGAGAATGAGCAACAGCTGAAAAATCTCCCCCGCCCCTCTTTAAGAAAGAGGGGGGGGAGAAATACTT
>JAMWBX010000239.1 GCA_023818725.1 Candidatus Omnitrophota bacterium | reverse complement strand
TTTCCCTCTTTCATAAAGGGGGATGGCAGGGGGTTTTTGAAAATGAGCAACAACTGAAAAATCTCCCCCGCCCCTCTTTGAGAAAGAGGGGAGAAAAAGAAGAGGAGAGAAAGGTGGAATTATGAAAGGTCATCATCAACTATTTTAACCTCAACAAGTCCCCTTACGCTATTACCAAGAAAAACCCTATCACAAGAATAAATGTCTTCCCTTTTCAATGTCTTTTCTTTCGCGCAACCCTGATTTATCAAAAACTGCCTGAAAACTCCGGGAAGAAGGCCACAATTAGCTGGAGGAGTATAAAGAACTCCGTTTTTTTCTGCAAAGACATTAGCAATGCAACCTTCTGTTATCTCTCCTTCTTTGTTTTGAAAAATCACATCAAAATAACCTTTCTTCATCGCAAATTTATGAGCGCGATCATATGTGTCTCTTATGGTAGTTTTATGGTACAAGAAAATGTTTTCTCGGTTAATTTTTTTTCCTGAAATTATTACCGCTGGTATCCCTGAAAACTTAAGCTCTATTTCCTGCGATGAAATAAACACTGAACCATCCTGATATAGTAAGAGCCGAACTCTGTATGTCTTACTGCTGTCAAAGGAAGATGCTGTTTTTTCAAGCATTTTCAAGGTTCTTTTTCTATCATAATCAAACCTGAAAAAACCCGCGCTTTTTTTCAATCTTTCAAGATGCAAATCAAGAAGGAAATATCCCTCTTTCGATGACCATCTTATTGTTTCAATCAACTGCATTTTTTTGCAACCAGATGCAAGAAAGGCCGCTTTCAAAAGGCACTCATCATATTCTTTTTTCGGCTCAGAATCATAAACTATGCCTCCTCCTGTGCCCATTTCACCGAAGTTCTTTCTGGCAATTATTGTGCGAATTGCAACATTAAACACAGCAGAATTATCCGGTTTCAAAATACCGATTGTTCCTGTATAAATCTTTCTCGAACTTTTTTCAATTTCATCAATTATCTGCATTGTCCTGATTTTTGGAGCGCCTGTGATTGACGAGGAAGGAAAAATCGCCTTCAAAATCCGGCAGATTCCGGTTTTTGGAATCAGAGTTCCAGAAACAGTTGAGGTCATCTGAAAAAGGGTTTTGTATCTTTCAATCTTAAATAATGGGTCGGTAATGACAGAGCCAAATTTGCATATTCTTCCAAGATCGTTTCTCATCATATCGACAATCATCAGATTTTCCGCCCGGTTTTTAATGCTGTTGCGCAGAGCGTTTTCATTTTGAATATCTCGTTTTTTTGTCTTTCCTCGTTCAATAGTACCCTTCATAGGTCTTACTATGATTCGGCTTTTTTCTTTTCTAAAAAAAAGTTCGGGTGATAATGAAAGGACAAAATAGTCTTCAAATTTTATCAGGGCAGAGTAGGGCACCTGCTGTCTTTCTCTTAAATCGAGATACATTTTGTAAACAGAACCAGAAAATCTAAACCTGCATCTTATCGTGTAATTAACCTGATATGTGTCTCCTTTCCTTATGTATTTTTTTATTTTCGCGATGTTTTTTTTGTAATGGTTGTAAGGGGTATCATACCAGAGTTCATTCATTTTCCAGTCAGGAATTGAATTTTTAAATTCTTCAAGAAAAATTGGTTCAGAAAACAGCCCGTTTCTGTGGTCAAAAATGATGCATCGATCAAAAAAAAGAAAAACGCAGGGGAATTTAAGTTTTTTTCTGTATTCAAAAGAAGGTTCAAAAACAAAGCCAGCTTCATAGGGTAGAAGAAAAACAACAAATTTCCTGTCTTTAGAAAACTCTTCGGCTTTTCTTAAGGCATTTTCAATTTCATCTGGCTGGCGGGTGATGATTTTATGAAAAGGCAAAAAACAGATATATGATAAATAATTTTCTTCGTCAGGAAGAGAAGTGTCAAAAAAGGCAAAGCAGTCAAACCTGCTCAAAAACCCGAGTAATTGCGAGACACCTATTTCATAAAATTTTTTCTCAACCATCATTCAAGAAATTATAAAGGCAGAAGGCCTGATGAGCAAATTAAAGGCTGCAAACCTGGGATATCCCATTTTTTTTAAAGTGGTCTCCATCTTTTCTAAAAATGGCTTTGAAAATCCCCCTTCTGTCCCCCTTTTTCAAAGGAGGAAACTTGTTCCCCCTCTTTCCTAAAGAGGGGCGGGGGAGATTTTTCAATTGTTGCTCATTTTCAAAATCCCCCTGCCATCCCCCTTTATGAAAGGGGGAAAATAAAATTTGGCATCAAAAAAGAATGGAAAATGAGAGAAGTTGTAGAAAACCGGGAATAAAAAAGATTCAAAAGAAGACAGGTTAATGAACAACTTATTACTGAATAAATTTTCTGCTCTGCCGGTAATGATTGTGGTAAAATAATTGGCGTATGATTGAGTGGCTTCAAAATTTTAATACAGCGGTTCTGGCGCTTCTTGCGGGTATTTTTACCTGGGTGATGACCGCCATTGGCTCAAGTTTTGTTTTCATCTCAAAAAGGTTTAATCAAAAGGTGTTCGACACAATGCTTGGTTTTGCGGCAGGTGTTATGATTGCCGCAAGCTTCTGGTCGCTTCTTAATCCTGCGATTGAAATGTCTGGCCATCTGAAATTTTTTGCCTGGTTTCCAGCAGGCTCTGGATTTTTTCTTGGCGCTTTACTTTTGAGATTTGCAGATAGAATTTTGCCTCACTTGCATCTTGGATATCCTGATTCAGAAGCAGAAGGAATAAAAACTAATCTGAGCCATACAACGCTTTTGATTTTCGCGATAACCCTTCACAACATACCTGAGGGACTTGCAGTAGGTGTTGCAATTGGCGCGGCATCCTACGGGCTGCCGCAAGCAACGTTTGCAGGCGCTGTTGGTCTTGCAGTCG
>JAMWBX010000238.1 GCA_023818725.1 Candidatus Omnitrophota bacterium | reverse complement strand
GGAACTAGCACAGAGGTTTAAAGAAAGAAATGGTGGCTACACCAGGATAATTAAAATCGGCTGTCGGCGTGGAGACACAAGCAAAATGGCAGTAATTCAACTGGTGGAGTAAAAACATGAAGGATCCACTAAAAATCCTTGACAGATATGACAGAAAGGAGAACATATACAAACTTATTTTAAAATATGCTGAAAAAGGACACAGGATACTTTCTGGTGGTGCAGCATCAGTTTTTGATAATTCGCTTAACGTTCTTGATATAGTCTTGGATGAAACACAGCAAAAGGAGCAGGATGGACATAGAGAAACTTCTGAAAAGAATGGCTGAACTTGATGCTTCTGACCTGCATCTGAAGGCTGGTAGAAAACCATTTTTCAGAATAAAGACAGTCTTGAAGGAGGTTTCTGACGTAGAAGTTTTAAGTCCTGAAGAGATCGAGGAGTATGCATTTAGCATCATGAATGATAAGCAAAAAGCAATTTTTATGGAACAGATGGAAATGGATCTGGCAACAGAAAAACCTGATGTAGGAAGGTTTCGTGTAAACATTTTCAGGCAGAGAGGCAATGTTGGTATTGTTATGCGTAGAATCAAATCAGTTATTCCATCATTTGAGGAACTCGGTTTACCACCGGTACTTTCGAAAATCTCGGATTTCTCAACAGGGCTGGTCCTCGTAGCGGGACCAACAGGTTGTGGGAAATCGACAACCCTGGCAGCAATGATCGAATATATAAATCAGAGCAGATCGGCCATGCACATAGTCACCATTGAAGACCCGATAGAGTACGTGTATACGGATAAGAATTGTCTTATTAATCAGCGCGAGGTTGGACTTGATACTCTTTCATTTCACGATGCCCTTAAAAGAGTGCTTAGAGAAGACCCAGATATTATTCTTATAGGAGAGCTCAGGGATGTTGAGACATTCGAAGCTGCCATAAGAGCTTGTGAAACAGGACATCTTGTTTTCAGTACTCTCCATACTGTTGACACAGTTACAACAATTAACAGGGTGCTTGATTTTTTCCCCCAGCAGCAGCATGATATGATAAGGAAGACTCTTGCCTATAATTTACGGGCAACTTGCTGTCAGAAGCTGCTTCCGAAAAAAGATGGTACCGGCATGGTGCCTGCTTGTGAGATCATGATTGTTACGCCTATCATATCTAGGCTTATCATTGAAGATAAAATCGGTAAGATACCAAGTGCAATTGCAGCTGACAAAGAAACTGGAATGCAGTCGTTCAATCAACATCTTGTTCAGTTGATAAATAATGATATCATCACAAAGGAAACAGGATTTGAGGCATCCCCTGCGCCTCATGCTCTCGAAATGAATCTCAGAGGAATCTATCTTGATGAGGAAACCAGAATAATTGGCGATTAAAGGCTGACATGAAAATTCTTGTGGTTGGAAGCGGTGGTCGCGAGCATGCGATATGCTGGAAGATAGCCTCAGAGGTAAAATCAGCAACTTTATATGCAGTGCCTGGAAATGCCGGAATAGGGGAAATAGCTAATCTGGTGGATATACCGCCGGATAATTTACAGGAGATTGCATCCTTTGCCAAAAGGGAAAAAATAGATTTTACAATTGTTGGCCCTGAGTTACCGCTTGCAGATGGTATTGTGGATATTTTTAAAAAGAAGAAATTAAAAATCTTTGGACCTTCTCAAAAAGCCTCCACCCTTGAAGCCTCGAAAGTATGGGCAAAGGAATTTATGGCTGAAAATAATATTCCCACCGGTAAATTTTGTGTGACCGATGATTTTATTAATGCTAAAAAAATTATTGAAAAGTCAGCATTTCCGATTGTTATTAAGTTTGACGGGCTTGCTGCAGGTAAGGGTGTTTCAATAGCCCAGGATTATAAAGGGGCGATGTTTTTTCTTGAGGATATTTTCGAAAAAAACATTTTTTCCTCGAAGAATAAAAGGGTTGTTATCGAGGAATTTCTTTCCGGAGAAGAGCTTTCGTATTTTGTAGTTGCAGGAGGTGACAGTTTTATTTCGCTGGCACCAGCAAGGGATTATAAAAGAGTTTACGATGGCGATAAAGGACCAAATACAGGTGGTATGGGTTGTTATAGTCCGGTTCCAATGTGTTCTCAGGAACTCGAGAAATTTATTGAAAAAAAAATAGTGATACCAACAATCAGGGGTCTTCAGAAAAGAAATATTGAATATGTCGGAATAATTTATTTTGGCTTGATGATAACCGATAGAGGCCCCGAGGTTCTTGAGTATAATGTAAGGTTTGGTGATCCAGAAACAGAAGTCATCCTACCAAGGATGGCCAGTGGTTTGCTTGAAATTTTACAGGCAGCAGTTGAGGGCGAGTTAAGACGACAAACCATTGTATGGAAAAAAGAAGCAGCCGTGGATGTGGTGATTGCATCTGGGGGATACCCTGGCAGCTATATTACAGGCGTTCCAATAACCGGGCTTGATTCGATTAAGCCTGATGTAACAATTTTTCATGCCGGGACAAAAAAAAAGAACGACACGATAGTGACATCAGGGGGAAGGGTTTTGAATGTTGTTGGAGTTGGGAAAACCCTGAAAGAAGCAAGAGCAAAAGCATATGAAAAAGTTGACACCATTTTTTTCAAGGATATGTTTTACCGAAAGGATATCGCAGCTGTGGAAGAATAAACTGAACTTTTACTTGATTGACAGATTACGCAAACAGAGATATACTAATTATGCAATAGATTGATATTTTTGTCGTAAGATAGGGAGAAAAAATGCTAGAAAAACAGGTCAAGGAAAAACTAAAGCAGGACTTTGGAAGGCACCCATCTGATACAGGTTCTCCTGAAGTTCAGATAGCTTTAATTACCAGAAGGATTGAAGCACTCGGGG
>JAMWBX010000237.1 GCA_023818725.1 Candidatus Omnitrophota bacterium | reverse complement strand
ATTCTTGTCCTTAATAGATTCTCATAGTTCGACCTGATGGTTTCATTAGAATTACCATCGCAAACAACGAAAAATTGTTTCTGGAGCCGACCATTTACAAAAACTGGGATCCCATTGGCTTTTTCGACCAGAACCTTTAATACCTCTTCAGGAATGCTATAATTGAAAGCAGGAAAATTGCACCTTATCACACATGGATACTCAACAAGGTTGACTAAATTTCCAACTACAGCTTTTTCAAAATTTTCGCCATCTTTCAAATTTTTTTCAAGAAGCTTGAGAATTAAATTTTCTCTCAAGTCTTCACCAAGAACAATAAATGCCTTTTGTACCTTGTTAAAGTAATCTTTCCAGTCAGAAATTCTTATTTTTTTCGGGCAGAGCGTCCTGTGTCCAAATGTATACCTTGAACTTTTAATACCTCCAAATTCGATATCAACCTTCTGTTTCCCGTATAATGCAAGAATCCAGCGCACGGGCCTGTAAAAAACGTCATTTGAGTTATTCCATCTCATGCCTCTCGGGATTTCAATCCTTCTCAGAATAGAAGGAATAATTTTTGAAATTACAAGAGATATGGAAGAACCTGGAATCCTTTTTACTATGTAAACAACTTTCTTTCCCTTCACATACTTGATTCTTAATGAAGAAGCAGTAACACCGTGAGCACGAGCAAAACCTACCGCTGCCTTTGTTGGTTTTTGATTTTCATCAAAGGCAATCTCATAACCTGGACCTGTTATTTCCATACGCTCCCCAGGTGTTTTACAGGGCAGGTCTTTTATAAAAATGACCAGCCTTCTATGCGTGAAGAAAGACATTATATCCCTTGCTGCAACCCTTTGTGTATTCAACTCGTTGATGAGCAAGGTTTTAAATCTCGCAAGGAAATGTTTACCCGCCCAAACAGGCAGATCCTCACATCCGATTTCAAACAGAAAATTTTCTGTCTTCATTCAAACTCCGGAAAGTGGTTTGCTTCTCATGTTTAACCTAAATTATACATTTTCTTCCCGGCATATGACAAGTAAGTAACAAAAAAACAAAACAGTACAAAGTGCGAAATCCATGGAGAAATTTGCCAGGGAATAAGTCCGGCTTTACCAAGTGAAATGCCTGTGGAATATAGAACATAAGTAAAAAGTGTAAGGATAAACGCGATAACAAACATCTTGACCCTTGAAAGATCTTTAATTTTAAAGAAAAACGGAATCAAAACCATGATTAAAAAAAAATTCAGAGTAGGATAAGATATCTTCGAATAAAGAATCAGCCAATCAAAACCAGATTTTATACCTACCTGTTCAACAGATTTCAAAATAGACCTGCATTTAAAAAATGGCTGGCGATCATTCGCAGAAGAATAATACTCTATGATAGCCAGAGGATCAAAATCCACAAACAGAGTAAACGAATCAAAATCCCTCTGTTCTGAATCATTGTGTGAAAATACCCCATCATAAAAAACTATCCTTCTCACAAAAAGTCTGGCCTCTTTTGCCTGCCAGGTTAAAATAAGATCGCCTTTTTTTAATTTAAGAATAACACTTTTTACATAACCATCCTTTGTATAATCTTCTGCATAGAAAAAGATTCTATCTGTTGTAAAATTTACTGGAGAAATCCGTGTTCTGTTTCGATGCTGACCTGGATATGGAGGAAAGCTGCTGACAGCAAATGCGAAAGCCGTGCACAAAAAGCCAAAAAATACAAAAGTTGTGAATATCTGAAGTTCAGAAATTCCGTGCAGTTTGAATACCAGTATTTGTTTTGACCTATCCATTTCTGAAAACATAAAAAGACAGCTCAAAATGGTAATAAATGGAAAAACCGCATGGAAGCTATCGTAAAAGTCAATCATCCATGTTTTCCAGGGAAACACCCCTGTATGCCTTGCATCAATAAAACTCCAGAATGTTTGTGCAACAAGTAAAAGAAGACAAACAGAGAAAAGTAAAATTATAAAAAACCCAGACATGTTCCGAATTAAATATCTATCTCTAAGTAACATAATAAAGCTTTTTCCTTATAAACAATGTTACAAATATAAATAGCAATGGAGTTATTAAAAATACACTGGCAATCCCAGTCTTATAGGCAGCTGTCTCGCCCAGAAGAATAACAAAATAAGTAACCAGACCTATAGAAACCCCTGCACCAAGAATCTGTAAATATCCAAGAGCCTTAATCATAATTCCTGTGTAGAACCCGAGGAATAAATAAAACTTCGGGAGGAATGTAAAAAATAACTTTTTCATGATTACCAATGACACATCCAAGCTTACAGTAGAAGAAAATCCCTCCTTGATCAACAAAGGAAGGCTCATTTCCTTAATCTTTTTTTGAAATGAAAAAATTGTTGGTTCACGGTATGGTAAGGGGAAAATATAGGTTTCAAACGAAACCCTTAAAATTTCGCTTAATTTTTTTGTAGAATGTGTTTCAATGAAGCCGTTTTGCAAAGAAAGATATAGGTATCCCTTTTTATCTGTAATAAGAGTGGCACTTTCGGCAACAATCCGGCAAACCAGATTTGAACGTGCTCTATAAGAAATACTGACATTCATCAATTGTCTGTTAAAGACATCAGCCACATAAATACTAAAACCGGGAAATTCTTTAATCAAGGATTTGCTTTTGAAAATCTTTAAAGGTTCGTCCATTCGAGCCTGGCTGAGAAGTAATCTTCTTTTAAACATTGCTGATGGCGATACGAAGAAACATAACCAAAATTCAATCATCACAAAAAACATTGCAAAAAACATAAAAAAATTAAAGATTTGCTTTGTCGAAATCCCTGAAATCAAAAATACCCAGTATTCTCTGTCCATATTCATCCTGGCAGTTGTCCCAACTATTGAAGTAAGGAAAGCCAGCGA
>JAMWBX010000236.1 GCA_023818725.1 Candidatus Omnitrophota bacterium | reverse complement strand
TTGTTAATGAGGGTATTGAAAGAGTTAAAGAGCTTATAGAATGGGGATGCAAGTTTGATGCAGGCCCAGAAGGCCTTCACCGAACTAAAGAAGCTGCACATTCTTTCCCTAGAATACTTCATGCCAGAGGTGATGCAACAGGAAAAGAAATCGTCCATACCTTGCTTGCAAAAATAAGCGAATTCCCAGATGTTATTATTCGGGGAAATTTTTTTCTTGTCGATCTGGTCACGCGGGAGAATGCTGTTTGGGGTGGCATCTTCTACGACGAAACAACCGGAGGGCTTGTTTTCATAAGAGCTAGAAAAACAATAGTTGCATCAGGTGGATTTGGACAGCTTTTTCAGGAAACAACAAACCCGGTATCTATTACAGGCGATCTTCAGGCAGCTGTTTTTCGCAAGGGTGGATTGGTGAGAGATATGGAATTTTATCAGTTTCATCCCACAGCCCTTTATATGGCAGGCGTTCCGAGATTTTTGATTTCAGAATCAGTCAGGGGAGAGGGAGGAATTCTTGTGAATGTGAGAGGGGAAAGATTTATGAAAAATTATCATCCTGCGATGGAGCTTGCTCCCAGGGATGTAGTCTCAAGAGCAATTGTTTCCGAAATGAGAAGGACGGGTTCAACCTGTGTTTATCTTGATTTGACAAAACTGAATCACAATTTTTTGATTTCAAGATTTCCGCAAATTTACAGGTTCTGCCTTGAATATGGAATTGACATAACAAAAGACCTGATACCTGTAAGGCCATGTGCCCACTATGCAATGGGAGGCATAGCGACAGACGAATCGGGCAGGACCAACCTTGAAAACCTTTTTGCCTGCGGAGAAGTCGCCTGTACTGGTGTTCATGGAGCAAATCGACTTGCCTCAAATTCCTTGCTTGAAGGGCTTGTTTTTGGTGCCAGGGCAGGTAGAATGGTAAGAGAAGAAATTTCAGCTTCAAATCAAAGCATCCACTTTCAGATTCCAAAATACAGGGTTAAACATCACAATGGGCCCTTTATTGACGTATACGATCTTCACAGGTCGATCAAAAGTTTGATGTGGAAAAATGCTGGAATTGAAAGAGATGCTCAGAATCTAAAAGAAGCAATTTCAAGGCTTCAGACATGGGCAAAATATATTTTCTTGAATGAATTTTCTAGCCCTGCTGGATGGGAGGTTCAGAACATGTTTATTCTATCTCTTGTTATGACACATGCAGCCTACAGGAGGAAGGAAAGCAGGGGCGCTCATTACAGAAAGGATTTTCCTGAAACAGACGACATAAACTGGAAAAAAAGTCAGACATTTATCAAGCATGATTTTCTAATTGAAAGGGAAGAAGAATGAAAAACAGACACAGTCCTCACAAACAGAGCATCGAAGAAAGAATAAAAAATTTTAATGAGGTAAGCCATGGCCTTCTTGAAGAAGATGCTGTTGAAGAGGCAAAAAGGTGTTTACAATGCAAAAAACCTTTATGCGTTTTCGGCTGTCCTGTCGGTATTGACATACCCGCATTTATAAAGAAGATTTCAGAAAAAAACTACCAGGAAGCAATAAGGATTATCAAAGAGAAAAATGTCCTACCCGGAATTTGTGGCAGGGTGTGTCCTCAGGAGACCCAGTGTGAGGGAGTCTGTGTACTTGCGAAAAAAGGCCAGCCGGTGGCAATTGGTCTTCTTGAAAGATTTGCCGCTGATATGGAAAACGAAAAGGCGCTTCCTGAAATAAAAGAGAGAAAAGATGTTCCTGTGGCTGTTATTGGAAGTGGTCCTGCTGGTTTAACATGTGCATCTGAACTGGCAAGACACGGTTATCCTGTTACCATATTTGAATCGCTTCATTTACCAGGCGGTGTATTAACTTATGGAATCCCTGAGTTTAGATTGCCAAAAAGAATTGTCCAGCAGGAGATTGAGTTTGTGAAAAAACTCGGGGTTGAAATTCTTACCGATACCATCATAGGCAAGACCCTGACCATTGACGACCTGAGGAAAATGGGATATCGCGCGATATTCATAGGTGTTGGTGCAGGATTGCCTTCCTTTATGGGTATCGAGGGAGAAAATTTGCTTGGCGTGTATTCTGCGAATGAGTTTCTTACCAGGGTGAATCTGATGAAGGCGTATATGTTTCCGGTGTCAAGCACGCCAATTGAGGTTGGCAAAAGAGTTGCAGTAATCGGTGGGGGCAATGTTGCTCTTGATGCTGCCAGATCCGCTTTGAGGCTTGGTGGGAAAGTCAGCGTGCTTTATCGAAGAACAGAAAAAGAAATGCCGGCAAGGAGAGAAGAATACGAAAATGCAAAGGAAGAAGGCATAGAATTTCATTTTCTCACCCTGCCGATCAGGTTTATAGGAGATGAAAGTGGGTATCTAAAAGGAATTGAAGTTCAGAAAATGAAACTTGGGGAACCCGATGAGAGTGGAAGGCGTAGACCTGTCCCGATAGAAGGATCAGAGGCAATTATGGATTTTGAAACTGCGATTGTCGCGATCGGACAGAAGCCTAATCCCATTTTGACCTCGACAATGCCCCAGCTGAAACTTGACAGGTCTGGAATTATCGTTGTTGACCCAGAAACTTGCCAGACAAATATTGAAGATATCTTTGCCGGAGGAGACATAACTACAGGTGCAGCGACTGTTATCAGTGCAATGGGAGCAGGCAAGAAGGCAGCCCATTCAATTATGAGGTTTATCGAAAAAAAGGCTGAGCAAACGTAGCTTTTCTAAACCGGCCTCCAGTTTCTTCCGGAAACCCTTTCTGCCAGCATCTCCTGTAACAGAATTGCTAAAGGTTTAATTTTTCTTTCAATTTTTCATAAGGTGTTTTTCCGTCCGGAGAGGTGTGTGGTCTGTGGCAGTTATAAAACTTCTCCCACTCT
>JAMWBX010000235.1 GCA_023818725.1 Candidatus Omnitrophota bacterium | reverse complement strand
ATCAAAAGGCTTAGGAAGGGAAAAGAAAATAGATTTAAAATATGGAGAAGATAGGCATTATTGGTGCTGGTGGCTGGGGCACTGCACTTTCTATCCTGCTGACAGTGAGATACTCTGTAATATTGTGGGAAAAGTTTCCAGAATATGCAGAAATCCTGGCGAAAACAAGAGAAAATTCTGAATTCCTACCTGGATTTAAGATCCCTAAGGAGGTGTTCATAACCAGTGACATCCAGATGGTCGGCTCTACTGCTGATACACTTATAATAGCTGTTCCATCACAATATTTCAGAAATACGATAAAATACTTAAAGCCTTTTTACCGTAACCAAAAAATTCTTATAGCCACAAAAGGTCTTGAGCCTGATACGGGAATGAGAATGTCAGAAATATTGCATTTCGAAATGGGGCAATGTAAATCAGCAAACATTTCAGGTCCCACCATCGCCTATGAGGTTGCCTCTGGTAAACCAACGGCTGCTGTGATCGCTTCCCACGACGCATATCTGGCAGCTAAATTTCAGCACATGTTTTCTTCGAAAATCTTTAGGCTCTACACAACAACTGATGTCTGCGGTGTTGAAATTTGTGGGGGTTATAAAAATGTTATCGCCATAGGTGCGGGTGTCATAGACGCACTAAACCTTGGAGACAACGCAAAAGCATCCTTTCTTACACGAAGCATAGAAGAAATGAAAAACTTCGGGAAAATTTTTGGTGCCAGGGAAAAAACGTTCTGGGGTCTTGCTGGGATTGGCGATTTGATCACCACATCTTTCAGCCCCAGAAGCAGAAATCACCGTTTTGGACAGGCAGTTGCTAAAAAAAAGAAAAATGAGTTTCTCAAAAATACAAAAATGGTGATTGAAGGCATACCTGCCTCAAAAGCCATCATTAAGATTTCTGAAAGGTACGAAATTGAACTTCCTATCGCATCCGCTATATATAGAATAGTTTTTATGGATGCTGAACCAGTTGATGAGATCGAAAAATTGATGACAAGGCGGCTCAAGGATGAATGAAAATGCCCGTTATTACAGCATAAAAGAAGTTTCAAAAATAACAGGAATTGCTCCTCATATCCTGAGATACTGGGAAACACAATTTTCTTTTCTTAAGATTCAGCGTGATCATTCTGGCAGAAGGATTTATTCTGAAAAAGATATGGATAAAATTAAACAAATACAAAAACTCCTTTACGATGAAGGATACACAATACAGGGAGCAAAAAAGAAGTTTCGTAATGTTTACAGCAATGAAAAAAAGACCAGGCAGAATTCTGTGGAATTTTTGAAAAAATTTCTTCGGCTTTTGAAGGAGATCGAAAAATGTTTACCATAGGTGTTCTTGCTTCCGGAAAAGGAAGTAATCTCGGTGCTATAATAAATCATGTAAAATCGGGCTTTTTGAAAATTAAAATAGGTGTTGTAATAAGCGATAACCCGGATGCATTTGCCCTTGAAATTGCCAGAGCTAATGGAATAGAAGCGAGATACATCGAACCTGGCAGATATCGCACAATTCTCGATCCAGAGCAGGAAAAAAAGTATGTAAGCTGTCTAAGAGAACATGGTGTGGAACTGGTGTGTCTTGCAGGTTTTATGCGAATTATAAAAAAACCGTTTTTCGACGCATTTGAAGGTAGGATAATTAATATACACCCTTCTCTCTTACCTTCCTTTCCTGGACTTGAAGCATGGAAACAGGCTATTGATCACGGTGTTAAATTTTCTGGTTGTACCGTGCACTTTGTTGACCAGGGCATTGACACAGGACCGATAATTCTCCAGGCTGTCGTGCCTGTACTGGAAGATGACACACCTGAAAGGCTTCACCTGAGGATACAGGAGAAGGAGCATATAATCTATCCCCTTGCAATAAAACTCATCTCCGAACAGAAGATCAGAATTGAAAAAAGGAGGGTTCTCATAGATGAATATTGATATAAGACCCGCAATAATGGACGATGCTTATGAAATAAAAAACCTTATAAACAGCCAGGCGAAAAAGGGCAGGATGTTGCCCGTTTCTATAAACCAGGTTTTTGAAAATCTCAAGAATTTCTGGGTGGTATGCGACAGCAAAGGAAAAATTATTGGTTGTGGCGCACTTAAAATAGTCTGGAGAAACCTTGGTGAGATCAGGTCCCTTGCAGTTAAGAACACAAAACAAAAAACGGGGTGTGGCACAAAACTTGTTGAAACACTTATTCTTGAGGCAAAGAAACTGGGAATCAAGAAGATATTTGTTCTCACGTATGTTCCTGAGTTCTTCGAGAAATTTGGCTTCATTCGAATCGAAAAGACAAAATTGCCACACAAGATATGGTTTGACTGCATAAACTGTCCGAAATTTCCACGCTGCGATGAAATACCAATGATAAAAAACCTATGAAAAATATATTCATTTTTTTTTCTTTGTTCTTTATTTTCCTGTTGCGGACTGATGTGAAACCATCTGACCTGGGTATCGGAGATTTTCTAACGGGCGATGAATTAAAGGTGCAACAAAACTTCAAAAACACCATTTTTTCGGTCGGAAACAAACTGAATTTTAGAGGAACATGTACCGAAGATGTTGTGCTATTTGGTATCAATGTTAACTTCAGTGGTTCATCCGAAAAAGATGTCTACATCGTAGCAGATACTGTATCTGTTTCAGGAAACGTACAGGGCAATCTTAGGGTAATGGCAAGAAATCTTGAAGTAAGAAACCTGGTGGTGGGTGGTAACCTGCATATTTTTGCTCCTGAAATATTAGTCTTTGACAGTGTCAAAGTAAACAAAATTGCGAAAATCTGGGCCCGAAACATCCAGATAGGAGGTAGCTACGGTTCTCTCGATATCAGAACAAAAAATGTAATCTTCAGTAAGAACATTGATATCAAAAACAAAC
>JAMWBX010000234.1 GCA_023818725.1 Candidatus Omnitrophota bacterium | reverse complement strand
TTCCTCAGACACAATTCCTCCTTATAGCATTGTGGCAAAAATATCCGCAATATCAGTTCTTTCCCATGTGAATTCTTCTTCCTCCCTTCCAAAATGGCCATAGCAAGCCGTTTTCAAAAATATCGGTCTGAGAAGATCAAGTTTTTTTATCATGCCGGAAGGAGAAAGGTCAAAATTATTTCTGATTATTTCCACAACCCTTGTTGCTGAAACCTTCCCGGTTTCAAACATGTTCACCATAACAGAAACAGGCTGTTTCTGGCCTATTACATATGAAAGCTGAATCTCGCATTTATCAGCAATTCCAGAAGCCACGATGTTTTTTGCCAGGTACCTGGCAAAATAGGAAGCAGTTCTATCAACCTTCGTTGGATCTTTACCTGAAAAACAGCCTCCCCCATGGCGCCCAAATCCGCCGTAGGTATCCACAATAATTTTCCTTCCTGTCACACCCGTATCAGCCTGTGGACCTCCTATCACAAATCTTCCAGTCGGATTAACAAAAAGCCTGTAGTCTCTTGCAAGAAAATCCCCGGGAATCACATGTTCAACAACTGTTTCTTTAAGGTCCTCATAAATCTTTTTCTGTGAGATGTCATCGTCGTGCTGGGAAGAGAGAACAACAGCAGTCACCTCAACAGGTTTACCGTCCACGTATCTAACAGTAACCTGAGATTTCCCGTCGGGTCTGAGATATCGTAAAATCCCTTTTTTCCTGACCTCTGCAAGTCTTCTAACAAGTGAATGCGCCAGCATGATCGGAAGCGGCATCAATTGAGGTGTTTCCCTTGTGGCAAAGCCAAACATCATACCCTGATCCCCGGCTCCACCTGTGTCAACCCCTTGAGCAATATCAGGCGATTGCTCCTGAATCGCTGTAATGATGGCGCTTGCGTCATAATTAAACCCATATGCCTTATCGACATAACCTATTTCTTTGAGAAGATTTCTTACCAGCTGAGGAATTTCTACATAGCCGGTGGTAGTAATTTCTCCGGCAATAAACACCAATCCTCTTGTAACAAGCGTTTCGCAGGCAACACGACCATTTTTATCCTGCCTTAAAACATCATCAAGGATGGCATCTGAAATCTGATCACAAATCTTATCCGGATGTCCCTCTGTAACCGATTCAGATGTGAAATAGTATTCTTTCATTTACCCTCCTATCTTCCAAATGTTTCCTCAGGAAAATGGCACCAGTTTCTTTTTCAAATATGTAATTTCTCTGATTTCAGTTGGATCCACGCCATTCAAAATGGCAAGATAAAAACTTACCCAGTCTCCAAGAAGTATCAAAGAAAAAATTCTTTCCACTACATCAATCCCCTGGCTCTCTATCTCATAAACTGGAATTGCCTTTGACTTCAAAATTTCACCCGTTAGGCTCATCCTGATTTTTACCCTTTCGTTGTCTTGGGGGTCGCGAAGAAAGAAAACAATACTATTTGAAACCAGGTGCAAAGGAAAATTCCATGCCATAATCTCGTTATGATTCATTTCAGGAAATACATTGATAGACACCATCTGCTTGCTGTTTTCTGCGATCTGTGTTTTCCAGCGAGTAGCTGCAGGTAAAAGAAGTTCCCCTGAATATATAAAAATGTTTTTTCCATGCATTAATCTGGCAAATTCTTTAGCTTTATTTTCTCTGGATTCAACCCCGTAAACATTTCTGTATGTCCTGGCAAGCTCTACAATTTTACTTACATTAACATTTTTTATGTGTCCAAGCTTTTTGAGAAGATTCGCAATCGGAAAAAATATGTAACCGAGGCTGCATCTGGGAGGCTGTCCGGACGGAATTTTGATGTGTAAGGTACCCGCTTTCTTCGAAAGCTCTTCAAGTTTTCCGCCGCTTGATAATGAAACAACTCTAGCCCCTATTTTTACAGCCTGTTCAAATGCACTCAAAGTCTCCTCAGTGTCCCCAGAATAGCTGACAGCAAGAACTAAAGACTTCTCATTAACACAACCTGGTAACCCATAGTTTCTATGAACAATGAAAGGTAAAAAGCAATGTATTTCAACCATCTGCTTCAAAATATCTCCTGCTATGGCAGACCCACCCATCCCTGCAAAAACGATGCAATTATAGTTGCCTTCGTAAGTACATTCAACGGTAATAGAATCTGCCTCAATGCATTGCATGTCGAAACTTTCAATAAGCTTCAGCATTCCACTTTTATCGATTTTTTCTATTAGATTTCTGTTTTCCAGAATCATTGTTATACCCTTTTTATACTTTTCTTTAGAAATTCAAAAATATCTTCATGAGTGGAAAAACTGGTGACTTTTTCAGCTATATCTTTTGCCATGCCAAACGGTATTTTTCGAATAGCCTGTTTAATCTGCGGAATCAAAGCCGGTGCCATGCTGAGTTTTTTTATCCCCAGCCCAACAAATAACACCGCTGTTTCGGGTATGGACGCAGTTTCACCGCATACGCTTACTTCAATATCTGCGCGTCTGGCGGCTTCAACAGTCATAGTAATAAGCTTCACAACTGCGGGATTGCAAGGTTGATAAAGGTATGATACCTTTTCATTGACCCTGTCTACGGCCATTGTGTACTGTATTAAATCGTTTGTGCCAAGACTGAAGAAACTCACGTATCGCGCAATCGTATCCGCCGTAAGAGCGGCGGAGGGCACTTCGATCATTGCACCTACGGGGATGTCGTGCTGAAAAGGAACGCCCTGCTGCTCCAGTTCGCGTTTTGCCTCTTCCAGCAGCCCGTTCGCCAGTACTATCTCCCGACTGCTGCTGATGAGGGGATACATAATCCTCACATTCCCGTGAACGCTTGCCCGTAAAATGGCCCGCAACTGTTTTTTGAATTCGGTCGGATACTGGAGCGAGAGCCGGATGGAACGACAGCCCAGGAACGGATTGCGTTCCCGGTAGGCGGCAC
>JAMWBX010000233.1 GCA_023818725.1 Candidatus Omnitrophota bacterium | reverse complement strand
ATTTATCATTGAGGTTAGACAACCAGAATTTAGCCTCATTTATAAAATTTTCAGTAAGTTGAACCAATTTTATTCAAGAGAGGATTTTTTAAAAAAGGTTCTAAGGCAGATAGAAAGACCGGGCGGAATAAGGAAAATTTTTACAGGAAGGGAAAAGTATAATTGCCTGGATGTCAACACATTAATCCGCATTGTCGGATTTACGCCGGATATCATCCATTTCCATAATATACGCGATAATTTACTTGGACCGGATCTTATAAAATCTGCTGCAGTTGTTTTTCCGGTAGTCATCACTCTCCATGACCTGTGGCTTCTAACCGGGAAATGCATACAACCCGGCAGGTGCAATGGTTGGAAAAACAAATGCAGCAATTGTCATGAATCATGGTTTCCTTCTAGAATCATAAAAAGAGGCATCAAGAATAATCTCGAGGAAAAAATTGAGATCATTTCAAAAACAAAGCCATATATATGTGTGCCTTCATCTTGGGCAGCACATATGGTAAAAAATTCATATATTGAAAAGGTGGCTACAGAAATAAGGACAATCCATAACGGAATTGACCTATCCATATATAGACCTGGTGATAAAACAGGGGCAAGAAAGAAACTTAACCTGCCCGATAATAAATTTGTTCTGCTTTCATCTGGAAGGGACCTGAAAACAAACAGGTATAAGAATTTCAAAGCAATTAAAGAAGTTTCATTCTGGCTTGGACATACTTCAGTTGACAAAAAAATAATTTTTTTGTGCCTCGGAGATAAAGGAAAAACAACATACCACGGAAATCTTGAAATGAGGTTTTTTCCATTCACAACCAATGAAATTATAGTTGCAGATATGTACAGAGCTGCGGATGTTTATGTTCACACTGGAGAATATGAAACATGGGGTCTGACGGTCACAGAAGCGATGGCATGTGGAGTCCCGGTTGTGGCTTTCGCCAGCGGTGCTGTCAGTGAACAGATAATCGATGGAAAAACAGGTTTTCTGATAAAGGAAAATAATACAGAAGGCATGGCAGATACCATAATAAAATTGCTTGAAAATAAAGAATTGCGCGAAAGTATATCTGAAGCTGCTTTCAAACACGCGAAAGAAAACTTCGACATCAAGGATACCGCATTAAAATATATTGAATTCTACAAAGAGATTCTGGAAAAAAATGAATCGAGTAGGCATTGATGCCCACGCAATTGGATTACAGCAGGGAGGAAATGAAAGATATATAGAGGGTCTGTTGAAGGGACTTTCAGAAATTGAAACACACCCGTTTAGATTCATTGTCTTTTTAAATGAAAAAGCGCAGATTCCCGATTTTTTGAAAAACAATCCAACCTTTGAATTTAAAAGGGTCTCTTCAAATCCTGGAAAAAGGTTTCTCTTTGACTTATCAAATCCAAAAAGATATGGAATTGAACTTCTGCACACGCAATACCATGTACCTTTTAAGATAAAAATCCCTTCTGTTATTACCCTGCACGATGTTTCCTATCTTACACATCCAGAATTTTTCCCAATTTCCGAGAGATTGAAAATGAAGTTTATGATGCCATATTCAATAAAAAAAGCAAAAAAAATTATTACAGTATCTGAATTTTCGAAAATGGAAATCCTAAGATTCTATAAAAAAGCAAGGGGAAAAACCTGTGCAATTTATAATGGAATTTCGGACTGCTTCAAGCCTGCAAGCAAGGCGGAAATTCAACAGACTCTTGAAAAACATAAAATTGGCACACCTTACATACTGACAGTTTCAAATCTTCAACCAAGAAAAAATCTTAAAGGATTGATTGACTCTTTCTCTAAAATACAAAGAAAAAACCCGGGTTTTCCTTGCTCTCTGGTAATTGTTGGAAGAAAACTATGGCTCTATGATGAAATATTTGTTGAAATAAGAAATTCAGAATTCAACGAAAAAATAATCATTACAGGATATTTGAGCAACCAGGATATTATTTCACTTTACAGCGCAGCTGAAATGTTTGTCTATGTCTCTTTCTACGAAGGGTTCGGTTTTCCACCGGTTGAGGCAATGGCGTGTGGTTGTCCAGTCATAACATCAAACACCTCCTCCCTTCCAGAAATCACTGGAGAAGCCTCTATCAAAGTCAATCCGAAAAATTCAGATGAAATAGCTTCAACAATTTTACAACTTTATCATGATAAAAACCTCAGAGAAAAATTGGTTGAAAGAGGATTTATACAGGCAAAAAAATTTTCCTGGAGTGAATGTGCCAAAAAAACAATCAAAGTGTATAAAGAGGTCATTTCCCATTTATAATTAGAAAAAAACATGTTTTTGTGGCTTTGTCATCGATCATTAAATGTAAAGTGTTAAAAAGATTGGCCGACTTTAGTATGCAGTTGAAAATTGTGTTAATATATTTTACAACAGTATCTGTCAGTAAAAGTTACAGTCTTAAGTCAAGGAACAGTACATGATGAACAGCGCATACTAAATTTTTCAATAATCAAATGACAAGCCGACCTCAGATCTTCTTAAATTCCAGTATCATGAGGTGCAAAATATCAAAATTATGTTCCATTCATAGAATAAGGATTGGATTTTTTAAGAGAGGAAAAGGTGAAGATAGCAATAGTAGGTACAAGAGGAATCCCTGCAAGATACGGTGGATTTGAAACCTGCGCAGAACAGCTGAGCCTCGGACTGGTCAGGAAAGGGCATCGCGTACTTGTTTCATGCAGAAGATATCTTTATCCTGAAAAGACATCTTCGTATAAAGGGGTTGAACTCTGCTATCCCTTTAGTATTCCGGGCAAGATCACAGACACATTTTCACATACGTTTTTCAGTATCATTATAGCACTTTTGTGGGCTCCGGATGTGATACTTGTTTTCAATTCTGCAAACAGTCCACTGGTA
The DNA here is from genome assembly GCA_023818725.1 of Candidatus Omnitrophota bacterium. Taxonomy (GTDB): domain Bacteria; phylum Ratteibacteria; class UBA8468; order B48-G9; family DTJG01; genus DTJG01. The sequence continues at coordinate 23 of JAMWBX010000233.1, read as the reverse complement.
CTGATGCCAAAGGTATTCGGTAA
>JAMWBX010000232.1 GCA_023818725.1 Candidatus Omnitrophota bacterium | reverse complement strand
AATAATAAAATAACAACACTCCTTGGTATCTCTTACTTTTAAATGAATGCTGCAAGGCAATTTTAAAGAAAATAATTATTCAACACCATTTCCATCTTTTCATTTATTTCTCTTGCGAGCTCATGCGCCTTTCCAGCACCTTCGGCGAGAATGATAAGGGAGCTAACCTTACCCATTTCTTTATCCTTCTGCAAGATCTCGATCACCTTATCAATAGGAATAGGCATTTCTGGAATAATAACTATTTCAGCTCCTGCCGCAATAGCAACCTCAACAGCAAGGAACCCATGCTCTCTTCCCATAACCTCAACAACAAAAATCCTCTCATGGCTTGTGGCAGTATCCCTTATTCTATCAATTGCCTCAAGGGCTGTATTTACCGCTGTATCAAATCCGATGGTAAAATCAGTGCAGCAAACATCATTGTCAATTGAAGCAGGTATCACACAAACAGGAAAACCAGTATTTGAGTAAAAAGAAAATGCGCCACGACTCGAACCGTCTCCACCTATTACCACAAGAGCATCAACATCCCTTTCCTTCAGGTTTTTCAAACACTTTTCCTGGATATCAAGATTTTTGAATTCAGGGAATCTAATTGTCCTTAAAATCGTACCACCCTTATTGATTATTGAACTAACACTCCTCGAATTCAGCTGGATAAAATCATTTTCATACAGACCAAGAAAACCCCTCATAACACCACAAACCTCAAGTCCTGAACCAATCGCTGTCCTTACAATCGCTCTGATAGCACAGTTCATGCCTGAAGCATCACCACCGGCTGTCAAAACAGCAATCCGTTTCATTTTCAGTATCCAAAGTCAGCCTTTACAGAAGGCATCTGCCTCGCATCCATTTTAATCATTGCTCTGGCCTGGTCTGTCATTGAAGAAAACTTATACCACCACGATTGAGACATCGCAAAAGCTAGCCGTCTTACTGTCCTGATACGCGGTATTGCAATTTTTACAAAAGACTTCTCAAGAGTGTCCCAGTCCTTTGTGGACGGATCTGTAAACGCTTCTTTAAAATATGCTCTTCCGCACATTGGACCTGCAATAAGATCGCAAACGATGCCATACTGGGCGCAATACTGTTCAAAATCCACAGCAGCACTCAAAAGCAACATTGGCCTTGGTGAAATCTTTTCCATTTCTTTTGCAGTATCGCGAACAACCTGCGGGCTTGCAATCTGAATAATTTTTCCATTGTCTTCAATCCAGAGAAGTGGCACCTGTGTTTTATAAAAATGTCCCAATGGACTGAAATCTCTTGCCATAGCAATCAACCCATCCGGCAGCCTTTTTGCAAAATCAGTCTTGCTTTCCCCCGGAAGTTGAAACAAAAGTGTCTCGGTAAAGAGAGGCTTGTTAAACTTTTTTGCGTCCTCGAAAGCAGTTGCAGCAAACTCAATGTTTTTTTCCCAGCTTTTTTTATGCGCGGGATTCAGCTTAACAAGAATCTTAAATCCATCTACAGCATCAACTACCTGTTCGGCTCTTACTGCAAATCTTGCAATCTGTCCCGATCCACCATCAACCGATTCTGTATTGGTATCTTCCAGTCTTCCAATCAGCATAACATCGCTACCAAGAGTCTGTCTAAAACCAGGAGAAAGATAAGCAAGGTGATTGAAAAGAGCTGCGGTCGCATTCCCACCAAGATGCTTTGCAAACCTCAAACAAACCTCTTTAACATCATTATCATCCGGCTTTTTACTGACTCCGATATGCTTAAAGTATGCCTCTGTAAGTTTGAGATATGAACTGTGCTGGTCTGAAGCAAAAACATCAAATACTCCGGCAGGGGAATATCTTGCAAGCGTGGAGAAAATTTCTTCGCTTACACCAGTTCCGTCTTTGTATGTGGCAAAAGTTTTCATATTAACCTCCATTCTATTTTAGTGAATTTTTGAACTCGACAAGTTTATCATGCAGACTATCGTCACTGAGAGCAAGAATTTCAATGGCAAAAATTGCTGCATTTTTCACGCCCGCTTTTCCAATAGCCATTGTGCCGACAGGAACACCGGAAGGCATTTGAACCATTGAATAAAGTGAATCAACACCCTTGATTTCGCTTGTGGGCAGTGGTACCCCAACTACAGGAAGAGTGGTTTTTGCTGCAATTACTCCCGGCAAATGGGCTGCCATACCTGCACATGCGATAATAACTTTTAACCCGTTTGCCTTTGCTGATTCAGCAAATGCAATGGTCTTATCAAGACTCCTATGAGCCGATATCACCTCAATTCTGTAGGGGACCCCGAATCGTTCGAAAACCTCTTTCGCTCCATCAAGAAAAACAAGATCATTCTGACTTCCGACTACCAGGGCAACTTTCGGACTTTCCATTATCCCCCCCCTGAATCACATTTTTCATTCTTTCTATCGCAATTTTTATCTTCGCTTCGTCAATTGTCAGGGCAAAGCGAACATAACCTTCGCCCGATGGACCAAAACCAACACCTGGTGTAACAATAATATTTGCATTCGTTTTAAAACCGCATGACTAATGTCTACAAAAATTTCAAAACATCAACAACATCTGGTATGAGGAGCAGAGAGAAATAAAACGCAATGAAATCATCATCATTTTAGCAACGTGACAATTATCTGTGTGCGGTGGGGAGCTATTTACATGGCGCACATATGCAACTTGTTAAAATTTCTTATAACAAATATGACAAGACAGGACAGGACAGGCAAGCGGAAAATAGAAACAGAGACAGATTCGTACATGAATGAAAATGAAAAACACTTCAGAGATAATTAATGGTTGTGCTAATTAAATAAAATTTTGATATTATAATGAACATGGCAGAAGAATTTTTAGCTGAAAAAGTTGTTAGTAAAATAGACATAGAGTATTTAAAAGAATTACTTATTAATTTGATTAAGATTCCAAGCGTAAATCCCCCCGGAAATGAGGGAGTTCTG
>JAMWBX010000231.1 GCA_023818725.1 Candidatus Omnitrophota bacterium | reverse complement strand
AAGATTTACAATATTACAATGAAATTGAAATCATATTTCATTTCAGGTGTTATTGTTATTGTGCCTGCAGCAGTATCTGTCTGGATATTGTGGAAAATTTTTATTTTCCTTGAGGGCCTTATAGGTCAGTGGATTCAAAAGGCAATTCCACAGTTCTATGTAAGGGGGCTTGGCTTTATCTCACTTATAGCGATAATTTTAGTTCTCGGATTTTTTGCTCAAAATATTTTCGGAAGAAAGATTTTGCGTTATATTGAAAAAGGTTTTCTTTCAGTGCCAGTATTTAATCGTCTTTATCAGTTTATCCATTCAATTTTGCAGCAGGTTTTCAGAAGGGAAAAAGAGATTTTTTCCGGAGTTGCCCTTATAACCTTAGGAGAAGGTATTACAACAATTGGTTTTATCACAAGCAGGGAGCCATTATTCGAAGGGCAGGGTAGCGAATACTGGACGGTTTTTGTTCCAACAGTTCCAAATCCAACAACAGGACTTCTGCTTAACATTCACAGAGACAGGATCAATGTTTTACCAATAACCATTGAACACGGAATGAAGGTCCTACTATCCTTTGGCATATTTAAGGTTTCAGATGCCGCCAACCAGAATAAAAGCGATAATTCTAAAAAGAACTGATTTTCGTGAGACAAGTGTTATTGTTAGCCTTCTGACTGACTCCATCGGAAAAATTACAGGCTTGATGAAAGGCGTAAAAACGCCTGCGAAAAAAATACCTCCTCTTGCGTATCAACAGGGGGTTTGTATTGAAGCGCTGGTATATTTAAAACAAAAGGGAGGCCTGGAACTTGTCACAAAACCAGAAGTGATAGAAAGTTTTAATTTTCAGAATGAAAGTGCAAATCTCTGGAAGAAACTGGTATTACAAGTTGACCGGTTTATCCCCCCTTCTAGATTTAACAGCAATCAGATTTTTGACCTTCTTTTTCAGGCAGGCAAAATCATTCGTGAACTCCATAATTACAGGGCTTTTGAGATTGTTGTGACAGAAAGAATTCTGTTTTTACTCGGTGTCGGTCCATTTCTTGAAAAATGCCTTGTTTGTGGAACGGGTGAAAATCTTTATTTTTTCAGTGGTAAGCTTGGTGGGCTTATTTGTTCGAGATGTCAGGCGCGAGAATCGACCTCTTTTAAGCTACCGGAGAAGCATATCGAAGCCCTCAGATTTTTACATAAAATTCCGATTGGCCATATACCAGTGGTAAAATACATACCAGAAGGGCTTTATCTTAGTCTTACAAAGTGCATTAATGAAATTGTGCGATACCATATGGCAGATTGAAATGAGAATGATTAAAGAAAAAGAAATCATAGAAAAAGTTTATCTGGCGATAGAGAAGGTGAGTTTTTCGCTTGAGCCACACATTAGAAAATTGATTTATGATGCGAGAAGAATGGAAAAAAGCATTTATGGCAAAGAAGTTCTGAATGCTATCGTTGAAAATATCAAAATAGCCGAAGAAAAAAAGATTCCATTATGTCAGGATACAGGAATGGTTGTTTTGTTTTTTGAAATTGGCAGTGGCACAAAAATTGAATTTGAAAGATTTGAATCATTGCAGGAACTTGTTGATTTTGCTGTAAAAGGCGCATACACGGATTTTTATTTGAGAAAATCAGTTGTTTCTGTGCCTGATAGAAAAAATACAATGGATAATACTCCATCGATTTTGTGGTGTGAAAGTATACCTGGCGACAGTATAAGGTTTTCTGTTTTAATTAAGGGATTTGGCTCTGAAAACACCAGTCGGCTGAAAATGTTTTTACCATCAACAGAACCTGATGAAATTGTTGAATTTGTTGCTGATTGTGTAAAAAAAGCAGGGGCAAATCCATGTCCGCCTGTTTTTATCGGCATAGGTATGGGAGGCACAGCAGAAAAAGCAATGTATCTTTCGAAAAAGGCACTTGTGGATATTGGAAGAAAAAAAAGGTTTGATATGGCTGATCTGGAAAAGAAAATTATTTCAAGAGTAAATCAACTTGGTATCGGACCTGGAGGCCTTGGTGGGACTTTTACCTGTCTGGATGCAAGAATAAGGACATTTCCAACGCATATCGCAGGGTTCCCTGTTGCTGTTTCGATTTCCTGTTGGGCGCACAGGATGCATCAGGGGATTATATGAAGAAAATAATTACACCCCTTGAACAAAAGATTATCAATGAACTGGTAGCAGGCGAGTTTGTTGAAATATCTGGTTTAATCTATGGAGCGCGGGATGCCGCGCACAAAATTCTTTTTGAAATGTTGAAAAGCAAAAAAAACCTTCCCTTTGATTTACGCAATCAGACCATATACTATGTTGGTCCAACTCCGGCTCCACCGGGAAAAATTATTGGTTCCTGCGGTCCCACAACAAGTTCAAGAATGGATAGATACACTCCTGCTCTTTTAAGAGCAGGACTAAAAGGAATGATTGGCAAAGGTATCCGTTCAGACGATGTAAGAAAGGCGATTGTCAAATATGGCGCAGTTTATTTTATTACATATGGCGGTTGTGGCGCTTATTTATCTCAATTTGTAAAAAAATCTGAGGCCATTGCATTTTGTGAGCTTGGTCCAGAAGCAATCTACAGAATGGTTGTTGAGAATTTTCCAGCAATTGTTGGCATTGATAGCAAAGGAAGAGATATCTATTCATTTTAGTTTCCTTCATCTGTAATGTGTATCTTTTTTATTTTCCCTCATTATTAAAATCTCCTCAGTCGCCTTTACAAGGACGACATCTTCTTTCTCCACTGATGGAAATTGTATGAGTATTAATTCTTCTCATTTCATCTTACTGATTGTATAATATTATGCAAGCGCCCATAGTTCAACTGGATAGAACGTCGGGTTGCGGACCCGAAAGTTGCCTGTTCAAATCAGGCTGGGCGCACCCGGGGCGTGGCTCAGCCTGGTTTAGAGCGCTTGGTTCGGGACCAAGAGGT
>JAMWBX010000230.1 GCA_023818725.1 Candidatus Omnitrophota bacterium | reverse complement strand
AGCAAGCCAAAGGTAGAATGTTGCCTGCGGTATTTTAACCTTAAAACCCAGATTTTTCAAGCCATCAACAAGAATGTCTCTTCTCTTTTGATAGATGCATCTGACCATTTCGACATCGTCCTGTGGACCTGATAAACACTCGACTCCGGCAATTTGAATAGCTTCAAATGTACCTGAATCAATGTTTTCTTTTAATGTCACGATAGCTGAAACAAGTTCTTCGTTTCCACAAGCCCATCCAATTCTCCAGCCTGTCATATTGTATGTTTTAGAAAGAGAGTGTATTTCAATGCCGGTATCTTTTGCACCTGGTATTGAAAGAAAACTTGTGGGTCTTTTTCCATCAAAATAAAGTTCATGGTATGCTGCGTCATAAACAATTATGATTCTGCGTTTTTTGCAAAAGGATATTACTTCCTTCAAAAAATCAGCATCCGCGCACGCCGCAGTTGGATTATTGGGATAATTCAGATACATAATCTTTGCTTTGTCAAGTATTTCAGCTGGTATTTTCCCAAAATTCGGAAGAAAATTGTTTTCCTCTTTTAAAGGCATAAAATAGGGTATGCCCCCTGCAAGAATTGTTCCTATCTGATAAACAGGATATCCCGGCTCAGGTACAAGTGTCACATCGCCGGGGTTGATAAATGCAAGCGGAAAATGGGCAATCCCCTCTTTTGAACCGATCAAAACACATATTTCTCTCTCATAATCAAGGTCCACATCAGAGTACTTTTTGTAATAATCAGAGATGGCCTTGCGAAAATCAGCTCTACCTTTTCCGAAAGGATATCTGTGAACAGAAGGGTCTTTTACTGCTTTTCTCATCGCCTCAACCACTCTTGCAGGGGTTGGCATATCAGGATCTCCAACACCAAAACTTATCACCTGGTGTCCCTGGGCGAGCAGTTGCTTTTTCTTCTTATCAATTTCAGCAAAAAGATATGGTGGAAGCTTTTGCATCCTTTCACTTATTTGAAACATTTGCCTCTCCTTAGCAAATTAAAAATTGTGTTTTAAAAACTGTTTCAGGATTGTTTCTTGAGCCACTCAATCACATCGCTCATCTGGTAAAAACCCGTAGGCTTTTCAACAATGAATTTTGCTCCTATCAATGAACCCTGCGCAAATGCTTCTCTGTTGAAGCATCTGTGAGAAATCTCAAGTATCTCCCCTTTTCCACCAAACATTACAGTGTGCTCGCCAACAACTTCAGAAATACGTACCGCATGTATCCCAATTTCATCAGGGGTTCTGGGTCCCGGCCTTCCGCTTCTTCCATGAACAAAGCCGTTTGTTGCCTGTCTTCCACGGACCTGATTTATTATCTCTCCAAGTTTAAGCGCTGTCCCGCTTGGAGCATCTTTTTTGCTGTGGTGATGCGTCTCTATTATTTCAACCTCATAATCCCTACCGAGCAACTCTGCTGCATTTTTAACAAGGTTCATCATAATATTGACACCTATACTCATATTTGGGGAAACAAGCACAGCAATCTCGTCAGAAAAAGATCTTATAATCTGGTTATCTTCCATGGAAAACCCGGTGGTTCCGATAACTGCTTTTATTTTTTTCTTTCTTGCAAGCTCAAGATTAGCAATTGAAGCCTCCGGGGTTGTAAAATCAATCAGAACATCAGCATCAGAGCATCCCTCAAGGCCATCTTTTATGACAAGTCCTGGTAGAATTTCTTTTCCAACCATCGGATGATTTTTTGCTTCAAATACCCAGACCGGCTTAAAATCAGGGGTCCTGGTAAGAAGAGAAATAATGGTTGAACCCATCCTTCCACATACACCAGCAACAGCAATCCTTATTTCATTTCTTTTCATAGTGTATCCTTCTCCGTTTTTATATCAGCGCCAAGAGCTCTGAGTTTCTTTTCAAATCTGTGATACCCCCTGTAAAGATGATAAATCCTTGAAATATGCGTGGTCCCTTCTGCAGCAAGGCCAGCCAGCACCAGCGCAGCGCTTGCCCTAAGATCAGAAGCCATCACCCTTGCACCAAAAAGAGCTTTTACTCCTCTAACAATTGCCCTGGAGCCATCAAGGCTGATGCTGGCTCCAAGCCGATTAAGTTCCCCTGCATGAATAAATCTTTCCGGAAACACTTTTTCAGTAATAATGCTTACCCCATCAGCGAGAGAAAGAAAAGCCATCATTTGAGCCTGAAGGTCTGTTGGAAAACCTGGATATGCAAATGTTACGACATCCGCTGATTTCCAAGACTGTTTTCCTTTCACTTCAATAAAATTCTTTCCGGTTCGTATTTCGACTCCCGTTTCACTCAATTTTTCAAGAAAAGCACCAAGGTGGAGCGGTTGACATCTTTCAACAGCAACACATCCTCTGGTAATTGCTCCTGCAATAAGGAAAGTTCCCGTTTCAATCCTGTCAGGAATTACCCTGTGTTCTGTTCCATGCAGAGATTTAACCCCTTTTATGACAAGACACGGTGAACCAATTCCATATATTCTGGCTCCCATTTTAACAAGGAAATTCGCAAGGTCACAAATTTCGGGTTCACAGGCTGCAAATTCAATCACTGTGTTACCCTTTGCCAAAGTAGCAGCACACATAACATTCGCGGTGGCTAAAACGCTTGAACCAAACGATCCACCCAAAAAGATATAACTGCCATTCAAATTCTTTTTTGTCTCAGCAATTACATAGCCATCCTCAATCCTTATATCCACACCTAGTTTTTGTAATCCTTTTATATGCAGGTCAATGGGACGAGGACCTATAACACAACCTCCAGGGAGGGAAAATTTTGCTCTCCCGTGTTTTGCAATCATTGGACCGAGAAGGGAAATTGAAGCCCTCATGGTTTTTACAAATTCATAAGGTGCGTCACTTTTATTTATTCCACATGGATCCACCTCTATGGTCCCATTTTTAAAAGAGGCTTTTGCCCCCAGATACTGAAGAATTTTAAGCATTGTTTTGACATC
>JAMWBX010000229.1 GCA_023818725.1 Candidatus Omnitrophota bacterium | reverse complement strand
CAAAGCCAGAATTTTAAATATCCAAATTACATCCACGAAACAATGCAAAGCGAAGAGGTGTTCTCCTTTGCTGTGAAACTTGCGGACACTTTCCCTGATAAGTTTGTGGCGGTGGCTGCTTATGCATTAAGGGAGATGCCTCCTCAGGGACTAAAACTCAGGCCCAATATGGTTGTAATGTATGCGCCTATAAGTTGCTGTGTCCTGCATCCAAATAACGCTGATAACTGCTGGAGAAGAATTGAAATGATGAGCATCTTAAAACAATGGGTAAAACTAACCCCGCATGTATGGCTTTATGATTATACTCCGGGTTTACTTGTCAGCGGATTTGTACCTGAAAGGGATGTTGCAAATTTTGCGATAAATGCGCCAATATACAAACAAATTGGTTTGAAGGGATTTGGAAGGCAGGGAAGCAATGCAATGATGGCAACATGGATCAGCTATTACACAAGCGCAAAATTGATGTGGGACGTAAATACAGATGTTGAAGCGCTGAAGAAGGACTTTTATGAAAAATTCTTTGGAAAAGATGCGGCTGCTCATATTCAGGCATGGTGGGACGCCTGCGAAGAAGCTCTGCTAAAAGCAAATCTGCATATTCATGAAGATTGGCTGCTCAACCATGTATACACTGTTGATTTTGTTAATTCAATCCGCAAACATTATGAGAACGCAAAAAAGTGTAAAATGACAGAAGAAGAAAGAAAACGTTTTGAAATATTTGAGTTAATTGTTGAAAATCTTGAAGCATGGGCACATATGCATGACGCTGAGATGAGGCTTGATTATAAAAAAGCAAAAGAATCTGCCTCAAAGATGATAGAAGTTCAGAAAAAACTCAATGAAATCTCTGAATTTCTTATAGGCAAAGGCGGATTTACCGATCAGTGGGAATGTTATACAAAAGGCAGACAATTGCGACTTGCAAAACTGGAACAAATGACAAACGGTGAATCCGGAGTATTTATCGCGCCTGTTCCGATTGAGGCAAGGTTTTCAAGAGACAGATTTAATGAAGGAATAATTCATCAGTGGTATCTTACGGAATTTAACGATAAAAACTGGGAAACAAAAAATACATTCTTCCTCTGGGACCAGCAGGACACTCCAGAAGATAAGCTCGGTCATGATTATGATGGTTACGGCTGGTACAGATTCTGGGTGGAGATACCAGCAAAATGGAAAGGCAAACCAATTCATTTTTACTGCGGCGGAGTGATAAACGAAGCATGGGTATGGGTAAACGGTGAATATTCAGGGCACAAATCACACAAAATCTGGTGGATGGGTGAACACGATTTTGACCTTGACATAACAAATCTTGTAAAAACAGGGAAAAATCTAATAACAATAAGAGTCTTCAACGACGCTGAAATAGGCGGTTTATACAGAAGAGGATTTATCTGGTCGCCGAAATAACAGTGGAATATATAAAATTTGGAAAAACAGACCTGAAGGTAAGCAGGGTTGGCTTTGGAGCATTACCAATACAAAGAACACGGTTATCCGAGGCAATAAGAATTTTACTGCGCGGCCTCGAAAACGGCATCAATTTCTATGATACAGCGCGAGCATACACAGACAGCGAGAAAAAATTAGGTATTGCATTCAAGGGTAAAAGACACAAGGTTGTAATCGCAACAAAGGTTCATTGTAAAACAAAGCAGGAAATTTTCAACCTACTAGAAGAAAGCCTAAAAAACCTTAAAACAGACTATGTTGACATACTGCAGCTGCATAATCCTGAAAAAATACCCGATCCTTCAGACAGCAATTCTGCCTATGCCGGGTTGATAGAAGTTAAGAAGAAAGGAATGACAAGATTTATTGGAATATCCGCGCACAGATTTGGCAATGCAAAAAAAGCGATAACCTCTGGCCTTTATGACACTGTTCAATATCCTCTCTCAGTACTTTCCAGCAAAAAAGAAATTGAACTGATACGGCTTGCGAAAAAAAATAATGTCGGGTTTATTGCAATGAAACCGCTTTGTGGAGGACTTCTTAAAAACATTGAGATCGCTTTTGCATTTTTGTGGCAGTATAATTGCGTTGTACCAATCTGGGGAATTCAGAGGATGAAAGAATTAAAGCAAATTATAAAATTGGCAGAAAAACCACCAGTTCTCGAAAAAGATGTAAAAAAGGAAATTGAAAAAGAGAAAAAAGCACTTGGAACAATTTTTTGCAGGGGCTGCGGATACTGTCTTCCCTGCCCTGCTGAAATACCGATTCCAATGGCTGCAAGAATGAAATTTCTTTTGCGAAGGGCGCCATACAAAAAATTTCTGGAGCCTGCCTGGCAAGAGAAAATGTTGAGAATTCAAAACTGCAAAAAATGTGGTTTTTGCATTTCAAAATGTCCTTATAATCTAAATACCCCTGAAATACTCGAAAAGATGCTGGCTGATTACATTGATTTTGCGGAAAGCAAGGGTGTTAAAGTAACAGGAGAAAAAAATGAAAAATGATTACAGGCATATGATGCTGGATTATTTTATTGCGAGAATGAGGAAAATGAGCAAAGAAAGAAGAGATATTTTGAATCAAATAAAAACAAAAAAGGACGCAACTGAATATCAGGAAAAAGTCAAAAAAGTGATAAAAAAAGCTTTTTCACAACTACCCGAGAAAACACCGCTAAATCCAAAAATTACAGGTGTAATTAGAAGGAAAACTTATCGTATCGAAAAGATAATCTTTGAAAGCAGGCCAGAATGCCTTGTAACTGCAAACCTCTATGTGCCAGAAAATTTCAGTCCTCCTTTTCCGGCTGTTTTAGGAACCTGCGGACATTCAGCAGCAGGAAAAGCAGAACCAGGATATCAGGAATTCTGTCAGCGTCTTGTGCATAACGGGTTCATTGTATTAGTTTATGATCCTTTCAATCAGGGAGAGAGAGACCAGTACATATGCTTTCCAAAAAACTCGTATTTAAGGCGCAGTTGTTGTGCTGCGCATAATATGATGGGAAAACAGATGCAA
>JAMWBX010000228.1 GCA_023818725.1 Candidatus Omnitrophota bacterium | reverse complement strand
CTCGGTATTGATACACCGATATCGTTGAGAAAACTCAGGGTATCTTTTTCCATTGGAGCGCCCATATCAAAAATTATTGTCCCGCCATCTTCAAGAAATTTTCTTACTGCTTCTCTATATGCAGGATTGCCAAAGATTATATCTTTTTTCGGGCCTATACTATTTCTTGATTGTCCAAAGTAAAGAAGCTTTGATTCCTTTATGTCTATGAGAAATTTGTCTGTCAGATTTGTCGGAAAGTTTATACCCGAAGGCGGGATGTAGTACCTGTGATCAGTGATCTTGTATTCATCCATAGGAAAAGACGGGAAATCCCACCATCCTGTTGCGTTGAACACAACTGCTGACTTTGAAAAAGAAAGGACACAAAATACAAACATCATAATTGCCACGCATTTTATCTTTTTCATCATTTCATCCCCCGGTTATATTTTTTAAAATATCTCTTCCTATATCTTTTCCGTTTAAGTTGAGAATATGTTCGACATTGCTGTCTATTGTTCTTTCCCATTTTTCTGGATTAAACCTCAAAACAATTTTTGAGTTTTTTGAAATTTCCATTCTTCCATCACTTTTTATATCAACCTTGAACTGAATATCTTTTATATGCTGATGGAATTTTTTAACGCTATTATATCCTGTAGCATCCTCTCCTTCAACAAAAAAACCTATTCCAGCATTACCTTTTTCTTCTTTTTTGTCTGAATGGACAACAGTTATCCTTGCAACATTATATCTATTGCCATCATTGATCAGAAAAATCTCTGGCGAGCGTGAATGTAAATCTGTGGCATAAAAAATCCTTATTCCCACAGCTGCGTATTTATACTTAATTATAACCACCTGATCGATTGCAATCTTTATTTTTTCATTCCTTTTCAAATTAATTTTTTCTCCGTCCAAAAAGATTTCGCACGCAGGAAAAACAAAATGGGTGTAAAATCCACGCAAATGCGGAGCAATTCTTGGTATAGAAGGGTCTTCTGCATTTATTCCTGCATACATAACTGCTTCTTTTTTATTCTGGTTTGCTGTGATGAAAGGGACAAGATGAAGGCATACATCGTGTTCAAACCCGGACCACGGCTGTTTTTCTGGTTTTTCCGCGTAAGGATCGTTTCTTGCGTCAAAAACCACATAGCCATTTGGTAAATCTTTTGAAGCAAAAAAGAAGGCAAGAGGTTTATCTAAGGGGCTGTAACAAAATCCGCAGCATCCAAGGCTGAACTGTTTTCCGGCATAATGGCATGCCCATTCTCCTCTATTATTTCCTATTTTCCTTTCTATAAAACGAGGATACACTTTACAGTAGTTTCTTATTGATTCAGGCGGTTTCCATTCAGAAAGGATTATGAGATGATCTGGCAGCTGGTCTTTTTCTTGTATCCAGCCATAATACGATAGAATTCTGTTAATGCCGTTTCTACCATAAATATAGTCGTAGTCCCTGCTTCTTGAACCGCCCAATCTTGCTGCCGGCTGAAAAAAATTCAAGGCAATGTCTGTCCAGAAGAGACGAAGCCCTATTTCGCTTTTCTTTTTTGCATCTTTGTTTTTCGTATAGTTGTAGATCAGGCCAAGGGCAGTAATGTCATTGTAATAATAATTTGGCGAAGAGTACTCTCTTATTCCGTTTTCGGCTGTGTATGAAAGCCATTCATCAAGCATCCTGTATCCCTGTTTTTTGATCTCGTCATTATCAAAGTTTTCTCCGTAAGCAATCGTATTCCATGTTTTAATCAAAAAGATATTTGTATACCTGGCAGGCACCGCGCGATTCATCACTGCGTTTATTCCATATCCTAAAATCCGTTCAAGGATATTTTTTGATTTTTTGTTCAATCTGTTTTTATGTCTTATCCAGAGCAAAAGGCCTTCCATCAGGCAGAATTCAACTGAATTTAAGTCAACTATCTTATCAGAGTCAAGGTAATAAGTGAAGTTTCCGAAGGTTTTGCTGTCGGGATTCCTATCCTGCTTTTTTTCAGCGAGAGTTAGATATCTTTCAATGCTTTTATCAAAGATTCCAGTCTCTGCAAGAACAAGGCAGAATGCGAAAATCTCTCGTGTGGTACAGAGTGATTGCTTCCAGTTTTCAAGGAATCTTAAGATTTTTTGTTTTTCTTTAAGTGATAGCAGACCACAGGGACCGGTTTTTCCCAATACATTTCCCTCTTTAAGAGATAATATCAGTATTACAATCCTGGCGGTGGCGGCGGACCAAGCGGGTCTTTTTCAACCCTTTCTCTCACCCACGAGCCATAAACATACCAGTAGCCAGTATCTCTTGCATTATTTTGTCCGCCAAAAGTATTCCATATTCTATGGTTATTGTCAGGCACCCACACGACAGAGCCATCGCCAAAGCCAACATTCAATCCCTCTGGTCGTGTATCCCTTGTTCCTGGATGGTTCCACGAATCAGGACTTGCCCACCTATCCCAGACAAGCGCGTAGCCGAATCTTTCAACCCTTGTCATTTTTCCTGAACAGGTCGGCAGGTACTTCACTCCAGAGCCAAGCCAGTTGCTTATTGTGATGCTATTGGCGCTTGATCTGTAAACCACTTCTGTTGCATTGTAGCATATATTGGTTCTTGCAGGAGCGCTTGTATATGTCTCAAATTTTGCATAAAATGCGTTTCTGCTGAAATATGTCCTTTTCCAGTATGCAGCCTGTGGGCCACCCACAGAAGGGCAGAAGAATGCTTCTGCGCCAGAAATATAATTCATCTTCAGTGGCGTTCTTCCAGTGATTCCAATAAGTAGAAGCCCCATATTGACATATCCCTGGCCAGGATTTGTATTGGCAAGCTGGTACAGGTCACACCAGGTTACAGGGTAAGGAAGCATATCCCTGAAGTCCTCAGAATACATTTTCAGGGCAAGAACCATTTGCTTCATGTTGTTGATGCAGACTGCTCTTCTTGCCTTTTCCCTTGCAGCGGAAAGCACTGGCAATAGCATTGCTCCAAGAATTGCGATGATGGCAATCACAACA